>DUEF01000061.1 GCA_011176555.1 Caldilineae bacterium | reverse complement strand
CGTGGCCCCCTTGCGGTGGACGCACACCCGCACAGCCTCGCCATCGATCTCGTGCGTTTCCAGCTTGGCCATGTTGTGGGCGATGTCGTAGACCATGCGCAGGTCGTAGCCCCGCACCCGGCCCGCCAGCACCTCCTCGAACGCTTCCCGCGCCTGGTGGGCCAGCACCTGGCGATTGGTCCAGGCGTAATTGGCGGCCGCTGCCATGGCGGCGATGTAGTCCTGCCCTTCTGGCGATTGGATCGGCGCGCAAACAAGCTGGCGGTCGGGCAAAACGATGCCGTATTTGTGGACGACGCCCTGAAAACGCTGCACGTAATCGGTGCATACCTGATGCCCCAACCCTCGCGAGCCGCAATGGATTTGCAACACCACCTGGCCGGGAAACAAACCAAAGGCCCGGGCGATGTCCTCGTCGAAGATCTCATCCACCACGTCGATTTCCGCGAAATGGTTGCCTGCCCCCAGCGTGCCGATCTGGCCCCGGCCGCGTTTCTTGGCCCGCGCGCTCACTTTGTCCGCCAGCGCGCCGGGCATGGTTCCCTGCTCCTCGGTGTGCGCCAAATCTTCCTTGCGAGCCATGCCCTTGCGCAGCGCCCATTTCGCGCCGGTCTCCAACACTTCTTCGATTTCCCTGTCTGAGACTTTCAGGAATCCTCCCACGCCCACGCCGCTGGGGATGTGCTGGTAGAGCGACGTCGCCAGATCGGAGATGTAGGGCTTCACCTCGCCCTCTTCCATCCCGGAAGCGAGCAGACGCACGCCGCAATTCGAGACGACGAATCCGTTGGCAACGAAGTTGTGATGGGGATGATCGACGGTAAAATCATAGACAAACCCATCGTAGTCGAACTCCTCCAAAATCGTAATCCGATCCCACACCATCCCGCTCTCGCCCAATCCCACAGTCGCCTTCTCTAAAAACTGATCGAATGTCGGGAAATTTTGGGCGACGCGTGGCGTTGTGGCTCGATCACCATAAAACGAGCGCTCGACAAACCTGCGGTTGACTTCCGAATCAACCAGTTGTGTCGCGATCTCGCCGATGCCTAAACCCGCCTCGGCCATTGCGGCCGTCTGCTGAGCAGCAGTCTGCCGCCAGGTGATGTGTCGCACCTTATGCAAAAGATATTGCACCGCCACCGCCGCGCGATAGCGACGATTTCGGTTGTATTCATAGCCGATCTCGCTCCACAGCCGGATCAAATTGTCGGAGTCCGCCTGCAAGAGCAATCGCAGTCGCAAAGATTGGGAACCGTCAGCATTGATTTGCTCCTCACGCATAGTGATGGGACGGGAAAGAACACCGAATTGTTGCAACCAACCAGCGATTTGTTCCAAAAACAACCGACCGCTTTGTACATTGGCGGCGCGTTTATTCTGCGAAAGCGCTGGCGCCGCCAGGTTGTAAGCATGTCCGGTAACCGTTTGCGGTGAAGTCAGCTCAGCGCCAAAAAACGCAGCCAGGAAAAGCCGTTTATGCCACAACGGCGCGCCCTCCAGCCAGCGCGGAGCGCCATAATCCTGCTCCGACTTTTTGCCGACAGGCGCGCCCAGGCAGACCAGCAATGCGGCGAAACTCGTGCTGCTTACTTTGAACCAGGTTTCGGTGCGTTGGAACTGATAATCATCGTACGTAGTGCTGATCTGATGTCTGCGCTCACGTTCATAAATCCTACTGGGCGTCACTCCCAGGCGCTGCAAATCTTCTCGAATATCCTCCAAATCTTCCGGTTTGCCGTAAAACGATACAATGCCCTTTCCCCCTTTTTGCTCAAAGTGTATCGATCCATCACCGAACACATAACCCAGTATTTTGCACAGATAGGGCGTCGCCGCGGAATCGAGGTGAAGAGGGAGCAAGTCCCGTCGTTTCAGATAGGTCACCGTCTGCCCGATTGCATTTCCCGCATCGCCTTTCCCCAGACTCCCTAACACTTCCCGTATATCCGTTTCATCCACCAAGACAGTGGCGTCGGGGGCTTCGTAAGGAACCCCCTCAAACGGCAGGATAGCAACCTGGTCTCCAACCCGTAGCCGACCTAATGGAATCATGCCATCCTTCGTCCAAAAAGGGTGATCCGTCGTTGCCTGCAGCGTCTTTCCAGATTCGGTCACCAATTTGACGACAGGTTTCTGCGGACGGTATGCGAAATATCGCTGGAGTACCGATGCTTGCTTGCGCGGGGCGTCAAGCTGAAAACAGGCGACTGAGGCATTCGCCCATACCTCGTTCATGTCCCCGATCTGAGTGGTGTAGCCATGTTCGTGTAAGATTTGGGAATCAGCGGTAAGACAATTGATATCGTAGCCCACTCCTCCGGGTGAAATCACGCCGTCGTCCTCTCGCGTCGCCACCACGCCGCCGATGGAGAAACCGTAGCCCTGGTGGATGTCGGGCATGGCCAGGGCGTAGCTAACGATGCCGGGCAAGGTGGCGGTGTTGATCAGTTGTTCGATTGCACGATCCTGCAATGCCGCTGTAAGAAGCGTCTCATCCGCGTAAATCCGGGCGGGGACGCGCATATCCTCGCGGTAGCTCTGCGGCACTTCGTAAAGATAAGGGCTGATTTGCTTCAGATCTTTTCTGGTGATCATGGAACGCCTCCGTTCGATGCGTGCGATTCACCCTATTTTAGCACAAATCCCCGCGCCCGAACATGTCATGTCGAGTGAAACGTCATGTCGAAGCGAAGCGAGACATCCCCTTGCCTGCCACCCGCACTGATCATTCAGGGGATTAGTTCCCTCGTTCCGTTCGGGACAGGCCTCCCGGTGGTTGACAAACGGAGTTTGCCGAAATTGACGTGTTTTCTTTTTGGAGAGACAGACCGGGTTCGCCGGCGCCGAAAATGTCGCTTAGTGGCTACAGGACTCCGGCATCTCCTCGCCGGTGTGGCTGTGGGCGGGCCGGAAAGAATTGCCGCAGCCGCACGAGCTGGTGGCGTTAGGATTCTCGATGGCGAAACCGCCGCCCATGAGGCTGTCCACGTAATCGATGCGAGCGCCGTTGATGTAGAACAGGCTAATAGGGTCCACGATCACTTTCACGCCGAATTGTTCGGAAATTTCGTCATCTTCGCGTGGGCTATCGTCGAAGGTCATGCCGTATTGCATGCCGCCGCAGCCTCCGCCTTGCACAAAGACGCGCAGCGCGTGGGTGTCGGCTATGCCTTTTTGTTGCAACACTTCTTGGAGTTTGGCGGCGGCGGGTTCGGTCAGGATGACGCCGGTTGTTGCGTCGGTTACAGTTGTCGTTTCGAGCATGATGGGGTTAACCTCTCATAAGAATGGATGCTTGGGGTGTAAGCATTTGAATAATTGTCATTGCGAGGGCTGCGGCCCGAAGCAATCCCCAATTTGCAGTGTTGGGGATTGCTTCGTCGCTCAACGATGCGTCGCATCGACCGCTTCTCGCAATGACGCGGGGCGTCTTATCCGCCGATCTGAGACATCAGGCGCAATTGGGGGATTTCGCCGCCGGGCAGGCCGTGCCCCCAGGGCTTATCGTACACAGATGCGATGATCCGCTGTTTGATGGCTTCGACGTCCAGCCCTTGTCGCAGCAGGGTGAGCAGATCCAGTTCACCATCGCGCAGGAGGCAAAGGCGCAGGGAGCCGTCGGCGGTGAGGCGCAAGCGATTGCAACCGGCGCAAAAAGGCTCTGATACGGAACTGATGAACCCGAGGGAGCCGCGGGCGCCGGCCAGCCGGTAAGGGCGGGCTGGATCATGGCCATCGTGGCCGGGGACCTCGTGCAGCGGTCCCAGTTCCGCCTCGATTTTCGCCTTCGTTTCCTGCGAGGAAACCACCGCTCCCTGTGCGAAGTCAGCTTCGCTGCCAAAGGGCATGAGTTCGATGAAACGGATCTGCCAGGCGTGCTCCAGAGACAAGCGCGCCAGGTCGATGACTTCATCATCATTGAACTCGCGGGTGACCACAGCATTGAGCTTGATCGGCTGCAATCCCGCGGCCTCGGCCGCCTCCACACCCGCCCAGACATCGGCGAGATTCCCCCAGCGCGTGATCTCCCTGAACTTGGCCGGGTCCAGGGTGTCGATGGAGATATTGACGCGGTCGAGCCCGGCGCGGGCCAGGGGTTCAGCCAACTGGGGTAATAGCAGGCCGTTGGTGGTCATGGAGATCTCTCGGATCCCCGGAATCTGGGCGATCGTCCGTACAAGTTCGACCAAGTTGGGGCGTACGGCCGGTTCGCCGCCGGTGAGGCGGAGCTTGGTCACGCCCAGTTCGGCCATGATCCGCACCAGGGTGAGCATCTCCTGATCCGACATCAGTTCCCGCTTGGGGCGAAACTTCATGTCCTCCGGCATGCAATACACACAACGCAGATTGCAGCGGTCGGTGACGGAGACGCGCAGATAGTTGAGATGGCGACCGAAACGATCCCGCAATCCCACCTGTACCGGCGCCGGAATCGGGTTCCCAATAGCAGCGTCAGACATGCGCCAACTCTCCCACCGGCACAGAAATCATCAGAGGCGCGTCCTGAACGGGCATGGTCTCGGTTATTTCCAAGCGATAAGTGCAGCGACCATCTCCCTCGGTGATGTGGGCGATGCGCTGAGGAGCCAGGCCGGTCAGATCGCTAATCAACTGTAAATCCATCTGGCATAATTCCGGGTGCGAATCGGCCAGTTGGGCATAGGGACAATTGCATGCGTGTAAAAGGAAGCCATCTCCGTTCTTTTCGACGCCCGCCATAAAACCCTGCTCGGTCAAAAACGCAGCGATGGCCTCGATACGATCAGGCAAGGGCAATGTTTCCAGATCGGATGGGGCCGAAGCGGCCGCGCGGCTGGCCAGGGTTTGCATCACGCCGAACATTTGCTCCTCCGAAACCAACTGCTTCAAAGCGTTCAGACTTTCATCGGCCAACTGGCGGTAGTTGTTGGGGAAATGGGTGGCGGCTTCCGGCGTGAGCGCATACACCCGTTTCGGCCGCCCCGCGCCAGACCCGCGACGCACGCGCGGCGTGCACACCAGGCCATCTCCGATCAACAAATCGAGATGATGGCGCACAGAGACAGGGGCCATATCCAATTCCGCGGCCAAATCGCCCACCGTGGCATGGCGATGGCGTTTGAGGATTTCGAGAATCTTCTGACGTACTGGATGCACTGTCGCGCCTCAAATGAAAACAAAGAAAAGTAGGCGAGCTCGTTCGCCTAACTGGTTGTCAGTCGGCAGATTCTAGCATGGGTGTGCAAGCCTGTCAATTTTTATCAAATTCTTCATATAAATTCGATATCATCCGCCAACATCACGCAACGCGACGTGCGCCCATCGACCTTCACGAGCAGCGGTTTGGGCAGTTTCACATGCACGACCATATCGCTGCTGCCCGCGACCGGCTGCGTCGCCAGCCAATCCCAGTCCAGACGATCATCCCCGCCATGGACGACGTTGATGTAATTGATGCCCAGGGTCGTGATATTGTGGAAGAAATGCGAGCCCTGAGAAGGCTCCACCCGCAACTTGTCGCAAGCAAATTCCACGATAACGCCCACGCCCGAAATGTCATCCCACCCCACGGGGATGCCCAACCATCGATCTGAAGTCCCCCATCTCCCTGGCCCGATCAGCAAATACTTGCGCCCTTCCCGCAAGAGCGCGGCGTTGAAACGGCTGATTTTGGCGGCGATCTCGCGGGTTTTGGCGGGATCGAAAGTCTCGGGCCGGACGAAGACGATGTCGGAAATATCCTGGAGCCGGGCATTGCCCAGGGCATGGGTGGAGTAGCAAAACGCCGCCTGGATTTCCTGTTGGGAGATGTTGACGCGCTCCAGTTCGGCCCGCGCCGTCATGGGCCGGATTTGCAGAAGCGCAAACTCGGGCTTACCGTTGCCGGTCTGCTGAAAATTGACCGAGAATTCGATCTCGACAGGGGCGCCCAGGCCCTCCTCGCCCAGCGCCAATACATCCACCAGGATTTCGGCCAGGGGAAAGGCGTCGTATTTGAGGATGTTGGCGAATGTCAGCACTTTGGGGCCGGGGATATGGGCCGTGTCGCGAATGCGCCCCTCCTGCGGGAGATACGTGCTGGCCAGCAACTGCATGGGAGGCTCACGCCAGGCATCCGAAACCTCCCGCTTGTCCAGGTTCCCCCGGTCACTGGCATCCAGTTCGATATGCCCATCGTCCATACGCAAGGCATAGAAAAATCGCTGTGAATTTTCCAGGATATCAGCAACCGTCGAACGCTGGGGAAGCACCTGGGGATGACGGGGAGAAAACCGCAACGCCTTTTCGCCATCCACCACGGCTTTGCCCAGGCCCATCACCACCGTGGCGATGCCTTCCTCCGGCGTCATGCGGGCAAAGGGGTAGTAGTTGACCGATTGCGCAACACCTGCGATCGTCGGATAAAAATAATCGTCATACCTGGCCCCGATCAGCTCCTGGACGATGACCGCCATCTTTTCCTCTTCTGTGCGGCGTCCCACTCGCCGGGAAAAGGCTCTGGGCGCCTGGAAGAACGTGGAAGCATAGACCAGTTTGATGGCATAGATCAGTTGCGCCAGCCTGCGCTCCAGATCAGGATGGTTATTGGGCAGCATGTAGGTGCGATAAAGCCCGGCATAAGCCTCGAATTGGGCGTCTTCCAGCAGGCCGGAGGAGCGAATCGCCAGGGGATAATGCACCTGTTCGAGATAGGCTCTCAGGTCGGATTCGACGCGCTTGGGGAACTTCCCGGGCAACAGGCGGCGCGCCACCTCGTGATCCTGCAAAGCGACTTCGGCCAGATATTCTAGATGATTCCGCTCGATAAACGTCTCGAACACCTCGGTCGTGATGACCAGAGATTGGGGCACAAAGATATCGATTTCACTATGTTTTCGTTGCAGATCTGAATGCCTGCACAACAGCGAGGAGAGGAAGGCCAAGCCTCTGGCTTTACCGCCCAGCGAGCCCTGCCCGATCTTGAAAAATTCGGTGACCAAATCGATGTCGGTGGGGTCGAGATCGGCCACGACGCCTTTCTGGCGGGCTCGGCGGCGAGCATGGATAATGGCGATCATGTGTTCGCGATAGGTCGCGATGTCCGGGAAATCCGAATGCGTGATCTTGCGCACCTCAGCGGCGAGCGTCATCTCCGTACGTGTGAACAGCCAACGCGAGAAATCGTTGCGGCTGCTGTGAAAGAGCAATGATTCATCCGGCACTGTCCGCAGGCATTGCTCCAGCTCGCGCAGATCCCTCGCCCGGGCCACCTCCACGCCATCGGACATGCGGAAGACAAAATCATCGAAGGCCAGACTGTACTTGAAAAAGAAGTGAATCTCCTGCTGCAACGAGGGCGATTCTTTGTGAATGAACGCGGCGGGAATCGTGGCAGCACGCTCGGCATTGGCGAGATCCGTGCTCATGAGCAGGAGGGGGATGTCGAAACGTCGTTGCTTGACCATGCGCAGGAAATCGATGCCGGCGTTGCTGTCCAAAACGTCCCGGCGCGGAAAACGCACATCGGAAATCACGCCCAGGATGTACGGCTCGAATTGTTCGAACAGTTGCTGCGCCTCCTCGAAGGTGTCTGCCACCAAGATATTGGGCCTGGCCCGCATGGTCAGCAAGCGGTGCTCTTCGTTCAACTGCCCCTCCAGGACCGCGCGGGTTTGGTTGACCAACTCCTTGTACAGAACAGGGAGAATCGTGGAGAGGGAGAGCGGAGAATTCTCGACCAGCAAGATAATCCTGATGCCCGCCAGCGCCGTATCGCGCTCAGCGTTCATACGATCTTCTGCGTTTTTGACCGCGACCATGAGGATGTCGGTATTGCCTGTCCACACAAACGCGCGGTCGATAGCCGATTTCCTGATACGGTCGGCGAATTCCTCGGTGTCGACGATATGGCTGTGCGAGAACAGCAGAACCGGTAAATCAGGTCTGCGGCGTTTGATTTCTCTGGCCAGAGCGAAGACTGTCATGCCCGGCAGGCGCGGCACCACGATCACCATATCGTACGCCTGTCTGTCCAGGATCAACAACGCTTCTTCTGCGGTCGCCACCCAGGTGAAGCGCGGGGGATGACTCAGGTTCAGCCCGCGGTACTCGTTGATGATGCGTTCCGGCAAGCGTCCGTCCTCCTGCATGATCCAGGCGTCGTACGGGGTGGACACCAGCAGAATTTCGCGCACTTTCCGCGCCATCAGTTCGTGGTAAACCGAAAAATCGGAATCAAATTCGGTGCTGAAAGGGTCGATTCTCAAAGGCATATTGATCTTCGGAGGAATTCTGAGTGGGGTGGACAGGGGTATTATGCACCAGGTGGCCGCGTGACGAAAGCTGTGGTGTTTACGCTTCGCACAAGGGGATGTCTCGCTGCGCTTCGACGTGACGTGCGGGGGGGGCGGGAGGAGAAATCTCTTGCCCGACGCGTGAATGTTGCCATCAAGGGGATGTCTCGCACCGCTTCGACAGGACGCTGGCAACTCACACAACATTCACCTGCAAAACTTGGCTAAAAATCAAAGTTTATGGTAGCATTTCCACCATCGACGCCAGTAGTTGCTCGAACCCAAATCTCTTCTGCGTCTGAGTTGCGTGACGATGAGGTTACGCCCCCATTTGATGATGAATCGGATAAAACTGTTTTCACAACGCCAGACCATTGCAGGAGACAGGTTGGAGGCGGGGATTGTCTGTGCCATCATCTTTCCACTGCCAAAAAGGGAGTGTTGTGCGGCCGGCAATGGCTATGCCTTGAGCTAAAGCCATGCCCGGACGCTTGACGCTGCCTTTTTTATTTTACCCATTTTTCAATCGCCCATTACTTTACCCAAAGGAGACAATTCAAATGTCTGACATCATGGAACTGGTTATGACCAGAGATCCCGGGCAAAAAGAGTTTCACCAAGCCGTGTTTGAAGTTGCAGAATCGATTCAACCCGTGCTGGATCGGCATCCCGAATACCGACACGCCAAGATCCTGGAACGGATTGTGGAGCCTGAGCGCGTGATCATGTTCCGCGTCCCCTGGATGGATGACGCCGGAAATGTGCAAGTCAATCGCGGTTTCCGTATCGAGATGAACAGCGCCATTGGTCCCTACAAGGGCGGCCTGCGTTTCCACCCGTCGGTCAATCTTGGCATTCTCAAGTTCCTCGCTTTTGAGCAGGTGTTCAAGAACGCTCTCACCACCCTGCCCATGGGGGGCGGCAAGGGCGGCTCGGACTTCGATCCCAAAGGCAAGTCCGATAACGAAGTCATGCGTTTCTGCCAGAGCTTCATGATGGAGCTGCAGCGCCACATCGGTCCCGACACCGATGTGCCAGCCGGCGACATCGGCGTGGGCGGCCGCGAGATCGGTTTCATGTTCGG
>DUEF01000060.1 GCA_011176555.1 Caldilineae bacterium | reverse complement strand
TACTCGACCGGCCGCCCGAGACCCTCGGCCTGCTCACCGCCATCGCCGGGGCCAGCTATGGCGGGGCGACCTGGGCCATCCCCTTGTGGAGCGAGCGCGGCCTGATCGGCATGTTGCTGCTGGGGCCGAAAAAGGATGGCGGGTTGTTCATGCGCGAGGAGATCGAGATCGCCCGCGCCACCGGCGAACGCCTGATCGACACCTCCGCCAGCATCGCCCTGTCGCAACGTTTGATGGCGCTGCAACGCGAACGCATGGTCGCCACCCAACTGCTCGACCAGCGCACCCGCCGCGTCTTGCACGACGAAGTGCTGCCCCTGATCCACACCGCCATGCTCGCCCTGGCCGCTGGCGAGAGCACTGAAACTGCACTCGACCATCTTTCTGAAGCCCACCAGGAAGTCTCGGCCCTGCTGCGGGAACTGCCCATGAGCACCACCCCCGACATCGCTCGCTTGGGTTTGCTGGGAGCACTGCGCAGCATGGTGGCCACCGACTTCGCCCAGACCTTCAACACGGTCGAGTGGCATTGCGAGGATGGCGTGGAGCAGGAGGCTGGTCGGTTGAAGCCACTGGCCGCGGAAACGCTCTATTACGCTACGCGTGAGCTGGTGCGCAACGCCGCCAAACACGCCCGCCCCGACGATTCTCCCGCCCCCCTACAACTGACGATTTCGGCGACAGCGGCAAACGACCAGATCAAGATCACCATCGCCGACAATGGCGTGGGGCTGGACCGCAGCGGCGGCAATGGCCAGGGGTTGGCCCTGCACGGTGCGCTCATGGCCATCGCCGGGGGGTCTCTGTCGCTGGAAACGGCTCCGGGGCAGTACACGCGAGCGCAGTTGGTGATGCCGTTACCGAATGAAGATTCGCCTCAAACCGACCAGAAATAGGACGCGAACGAACGCGGAAAACGCGGATAAAAGTCAGTGTTCGTCAATGTACGGTCGCACAACGGCAGTGCGCCAACAGTTCAGGATTAGCAGCGAGAAAGGCCGAATCATGCAGCAACTTTGCTCTGGCCGCTGCCGCAACTTCGGCTTTACAGCGCAGCGCCGCGGCTAGCTCCGGGTTTTGAGATAGTTTGACAGACTCAGATTCCAGGTAGGAGGTAATGGCCGCAGTGATGGCGGCGGCAGCAGCCTCCCGGCGTTCAGCAAGGCAACGACATTGGATTTTTAGCTCGGGATTAGCGGCCAGGTAGGCTGAATCCTGGAGCAATTGTTCTGCGTTCGCGGCAGCGATGGCGGCGGCGCAGCGCTCTGCTGTCAATTTTTCCAGCTCGGCTATGAATGGCTCCGATCCCGCTCCCAGCTTTTCTCGCACGGCGTCACGGATGGCCGCCATGATGGCCGCTTTGCGCTCGGCGGTGCAACGGCAATGGCACTTCAACTCAGGATTGGCGGCCAGATAGGCCGAATCGTGCATGATTTGTTCTGCCATCGCCGCAGCGAGTTCGGTCTCACAGCACTGTGCCGTCAAAATTTCCAGGCATTGGCACAATGGCGTCGTATCAACGCCGGCAGGCACTGCCGTTTGGGTTTGCACAGTTTCCTGCGCGCCTTGCAGTTCGCGCAGACAGCGACAATGGGACATCAATTCAGGATTGGCGGCCAGAAAACCGGAATCCCTCATCAATCGTTCCGCAAGCAACGCTGCCCGCTCGGCGTCGCAGCGTCGCACTGCCGACAATTCTGGATTGGCCCACAAGTCGACGGATTCAGAGCCGCTCGCCTGCGCTGGCTCCGGCGTGGCGCCATTATCCTGTGCGAATACAATCGCGCCTTCGACCGCTGTCCCCGAAAGATTTGTCAGACTGGTGACCAGTGCCATCAGCAAGAAAGCCGTGAAAAACGCCAACAGCGCCAGGGTCATCCAACGTTTGCCTTTCGATGCCAGGATTTCAGGTAAAGAGACTTTCATTTTGCACCTCCTTATCATTGATTTGATCCAAACGCACCAATTCATCGAAGCCTCAATGCTGAGGTCGTAAATGGTTTTATAAGCAACTCTTTGCAGAGGCGAACATGGTATTCACCCTGCTGGCGGTGGCCATTTATCTATGTTCACGTGTGCTCGATGTTCAAATGGCACGCCCATCTTGTGGCCTGCATTGCAAAGCGCCATTGCCCTTTTCTTTAGACGTTCCCCAGATTGCATTTGTTGCGGCGGAACGTCATGCGACCAGGGAGTTTTTCCACCACAATTGTTCTTTTCCAATGAAATTATAGACTATGTCACGTATTTATTCAGTTGCAGGGATTACGATTGTAGAAGCAACCCCTCGATTGTTCCCCACGTGCAGTCCCCTCACTCGTTTTGCTCCTTCCCTTTACCCGGCGCGCTATTCATGCTATCGGCAAGATAAGGATAAATCAGCCAGATCGTCGCCACGCCAAACAAAACGCCCGTAATCGTACGCAACAGCCAGTTGCTGGCATGAACGCCGAGCAGTTGTGCGCCCCCGTCCAGCGCCAGCGGAATCAGAAACAGCAGGTAGAGCTTCCACGAAAGCCCGGGAAACCGAAAGCGGGACAGGGCGAAGATCAAGCCCGCCAGGAACATGCTGCCGTAAATGGCGACATCCCGCTGGCAGATCGCCACCTTCCAGCCATGCTCGGGGTCGCCGATGTAGCGTCGTCGCAACAGAACGTTGTCGCTCAGTTCCACGCCATCGGCCTGGAGTTCGTCCAAATCATAAACCGCGGATTCGCCAAAGAGGAAGTAGGAGCGCTCGGGAAGTTGGTGGCAGGCGGGAGCATAGACCGTGTACACAACTCGGGCGGGAAACGTCCATCCCGCCTGCATAAAGAGCGGCGCCAGAAAAGGCAGCGCCACGTAAAACAGCAGCAACAAATTGATCATGCCCGCCCAATGCCGGGCGATGAAATTGGCTGCGTTTTCGATGACGGTGATGAAGCGGGCCAGCGCCGGATGCACTTCGTATGGCTGTTCCTGATGCATGCCCTCACTCACCAGAAGCGCTCACAGGATCTCAGCCAAGAGTTGATTCAACGTATTCGCATCCAAAAAGCCTGGCCAGTGCGCCTGGATTACGCCATCCTTGTCGATAAAGAAGGAAGCGGGCAAACCGTTGGTTCTGTAAACGCCCAACACCTCGTTGCGAGCGTCGATCACGACCGGTGCGGTCACGCCGAACTCCTTGATGAAGGCCTCCACCTGAACCGGCGCTTCCGCGCTATTGACTTCCAGCACAACCAAACCTTCATCTTTATGCGCCTCGTAAGCCTTGATCAGATCGGGCATTTCTCGACGACAGGGAGGACACCAGGTGGCCCAGAAGTTGATGATCATGGGATGGCCCTTGAGATCGTTCAGGGTCACGGTCTCGCCATCAGGAAGTTGCATCTTAAAATTGGGGGCGGGGCTCCCCACCGCGGGCTGAGCGCCCTTGTTGTCGACGCCTCTGGCGCTGGCGATGGGAACGCCATCAGCGGCCAACAGCACCGCTAATGCCTGATCGCCGCTTTCTTGGCTGGATGCCCCGGGTTCGCTTCGCGAAGCCTCTGTAGAAGACGAAGTCCCGCCATCCTGAAAAGCGTAGAAATAAATGAACGCCGCGCCGACGAGCAGGCCGAGTATGATCGCCAACAAGGCCCACCGTTTTTGCTTATTGGGTTTTGGTTCTGGTTTTCGTCTACTTGATCGATTTTTGCGTGATTTCGACATGAGATTTGGTTGGAGAAAATGAGGATGTTTCGGGAACAATCAACAGATCGTGTCTTCTCAATAAGCGGGGGTGTCGTATTTCGTCCACGCAGGTGGACGTTCGGCGCAAGTTCGCAGAACTCCGCCCCAGAGCCCGAATTATGGAAGTTCAGAAATTAAACCGGCAATAGATTAATGTGACCTCCGGGAGGTGGCTGCAAGGAATTATGCCAAAAACAAGCCACTTTGCTAGCCAGATTCTTCGGAATTAGCGTCCTATTGTCGCCACCTCCCGGAGGTCTTGATTACCGGATTATTTATTGAATGTCCATTATTCGGGGGGAACGGATGCCGCCGCGCCACCAAGGGCGGCGCCACTCAGGTAGCCGAGATAAGCGGGCACCAGGGGAAGGACGCAGGGCGAGAGGAAGGATAGTAGCCCGGCGATAAAAGCTAGAAGCAAGGAGATCTGGGCGCTTTCAGGCAATAGGCTCTCCTCGAAATCATAGACGCCCTCGAACAAGAAACCCACCTGAGACAACTTCGCCAGGCTGCCGGTGAACATGAGCAGGGCAATCAGGATCAGCAGAAAACCGCTGATGATGCTAATGGTGGGAAGGTATTTGTAAAACTTGGGGAGATAAACTGTGAGACGAGAGAAAAGCGCGCCGGCAATGAGAAAAGGAATGCCCAAGCCCAACGAATAAACGAACAGCAGCAGTGCACCCTGGCCGACTGTCTGGGATTGCGAGGCCAGGAGCAGGATACTGGCCAGAATGGGACCGACACAAGGCGTCCATCCCGCCGCGAAGATGATCCCCACCACGCCGCTGCGGAGATAAGACACACCGCCCAAACGATTCCCCATATCCATACGCATCTCTCGGTCGAAGACATCGGTGAGGTTGCCGAAGTAAATCAGTGCGATCACCAGCACCGTTTCAAGTATGCGGAGCGCTGCATAAAAAGATTGTCCTTCATAGAAAAAAGAACCGTAATCGCTGATCAACCAGCTCAACGCTCCACCGATCAGTGCTAACACGGCCAGAATCAGTCGATCCCACCCGGCGCCTGCTAACACTACCAGCCCCATCAGTACAGCGCCTAAAATGCGGGTGCTTTGCTGAAAAAGTGAACCGCCCATCCAGTAGGTCAGGCCGCCGATCACCAGCGCCAGCACGCCCCATTGCCAGGTTTTGAGCTTCAGATGCGCCACTTGCAGGGCGAACACGACCAGCAAGATCGATCCCACCCGGATGATGAGTGGTAGAATGTCCTCGAGCACTCGGTTGCCCAACAAGCCCACCGAAGCGCCTAAAAGCGTAAAAATAAGCGTAAAGCCCGCCACCAAGGCCAGGGCATGGAAAAAAGTCGTTCGAGAGTTGATGCTCTGCACAGGGGTCTCCTGGGTGCGTGTTGCGTACTGCGTTGCACCGCGAATCGCTACTAAACGGCGTCAGGAACACACATTACACACCACGTATTGATGAAATTCGATAACTCTTAGATGCTGCTATCACCAGAAACATTACATCGAATCGCCCCTATTGCTTCTCGTTTATGATCTCTTCCAGTGTTTCGAGTTGCTCCACCACCTTTTCTTGACGGCGACGCATGCTGAATACCAGGATGAAGACGACGAGCCAGATTACGCCGTAGGCGGCTGCTAAGTATGTCATAGTAAATCGTGTTTGGGAGTGTGCGTGGTGCGTGGTGCGTAGTCTCCTAAAAAACGAAATGCGCAACACGCAACACAATGGTTCGGTGAAAACTAATTTGCTGTCAACGCTTCGCGTAAAGCGGCGACGCGCTCTTCATCCCAGGCCACCATGATGCGGTTGGCCAGCAGATCGACGAAAAGGATGGTGAAGGCGAACAGCGAGAAGAAAAATGCTGTGGACATGCCAGGCCCGAGACCAAATTCGGCGCTGGGATCGATGATCACGGGATGGATTGTGTTCCACCAGCGGATGGACATGAAGGTGAGGGGGACGCTGAGAAAAGCGAAAATGCCGTACACCGCGGCGAAACGCGCCCGCCGCCCTGGTTCATCGATGGCTCCTCGGAGCATGAAATAGGCGATGAACAGCAGCAGAACGATGGTGTATGTGGTCAGGCGGGGATCCCAGGTCCACCAGGTGTTCCAGGCCGGTTTGGCCCAGATCGAGCCGCTGACCGTGGCGGCGATGGTGAAACCGATGCCGATCTCAGCCGCGGAATAGGCCCAGATGTCCCAACGCACGTTGTTCGTGCGCAAATAAAGGATGCTGGCGATGAAGGTGACGAAAAAGGCCACCATGCTGATCCAGGCCGAGGGCACATGGAAGTAGATGATGCGCTGCGCCGGACGGATTTCCTCCACGACATTGGTGGCTTCAGGGGCCTGCACCAACGCCAGATACACGGCGATCAGGATGGCTACGGCGGCTACGGTGTTGAGGACGAGCAGAGAGCGGGATGATTTCATATTTTACTCTTCGACAACGTAATCGAATGTCAGAAAGGCGACGACCAGAAAAAGGATATCGAAAAAGACGATGAGTTGCAGCCAGTTGGCGTGCTCGGCGAGGCTCTGGCCTTCGAGCAGGCCGATGGTGGTGCGAATGCCGGCGATGAGGAGAGGAAGGAGGACGGGGAACAGCAAAACCGGTAGGAGCACTTCCCTGGCCCGGGTGTTCACAGCCAGGGCGGAGAAGATGGTTCCCACGGCAGCGAAACCAATTGTACCCAAGAGCAGGATCAGGAGCAAGGGTGCTGTGATCAGGGGCACATTGAAGAACACGACGATCAGGGGCAAGATAAAGGCTTCGACCACGAGGATGAAGATCAGGCTGGCCAACATCTTGCCGAAATAAATGGCGCTGCGGTCGACAGGGGCCAGGAGTAGACCGGCCAAACTACCCCGATCTTTTTCGCTGATAAAGGCCCGGCCCAGGCCCAGCACCCCGGCGAAGGCGATGGTCACCCAGAGCACGCCCGGTACGACCATGCTTTTGTCGGGAATGCGTAATTCGAAGGCGAAGTTGAAGATCAGCAAAGCCAACGCCGCGAACACCGCCATGCTGGTGAAGACATCCTTGGTGCGCAGTTCGATGCGCAGATCCTTCCACAAAACGGCCCAAACGACCTGAAAATAGCGCTTCATGGCGTTCCCGTCCCCACGTATTGGTCGTAAAGCGGGCGAAGATCGCCGTAAGAAAGCCCGGAGATGCGCTCGTCGAACACCAGGCGTCCGCCCGAAAGGATGAGCACCCGGTCCGCCAGTTCCAGGCCGCGCTCCAGATGGTGCGTGGTCATCACAATGGTTCTTTCGCTGCCGCCGATCTCGCGCAGCAGGTCGGTCATCATCTCTGCGGCCTGCGGGTCGAGGCCGGTGTCAGGCTCGTCGAGCAGAAGGATGGGGGGGTTATGCAACAAGGCCCGGGCGATGGCCAGTCGCTGCACCATGCCCCGCGAGTAGGTCCGCACCAGGTCTTTGCGGCGGTGATGCAGCCCCACGCGTTGCAAAAGATCGTCCCTGCGCCCATCGTTTTCAGACACGCCATAAAGCCGGGCGTAGAACGTCAGGTTTTCTTCGGCGCTGAGGTCGCCATACAATAGCGGCGAGTGGCTGACCATGCCCAGGTATCGACGAATGCCCTCAGCGTTGTCGTTCACACTGACCCCGGCAATTTGGACATCACCGCTCGTCGCTTTGGACAGGGTCGCCAGGATGCGGAGCATGGTTGTCTTGCCGGCGCCATTGGGGCCCAGCAAGATCACCGAGGAGCCCGCTTCGATGTCGATATCGATCCCGCGCAGCACGCGGTGGCGACCAAAGGCCTTGCGCAGGCCGGCGATGCGGATCAGCGGCTGGCTCATGCCTGCTTTTCCTCACGCATCAAGGCGATGAGCTGCGCCTTGAGCATACGCCGCTCCGATTCATAATCGCTTCGCGATAGCTCGCCGTTTTCGTAATCATCGTCGAGATCGGCAATCTCCTGGATCAGGTTCTGGCGGTGTTGCTCGCGCAGTTGCGGCGCTTGCTGTTGCAACTGCTTTTGGCGACGAAGCGCGAACACCGTCCCCAGAGCCAGCACTACGATCCCCAACAAAACAATCACGTAGGGGAAATACGGCTGTCCGGAAATACCGGGCGTAGCTTGCGAATCGACGATTTGGCGTCCTACGGAGGGATGACTTTCGGCCGGGATCAACATCTCGGCTTCAATGTCGCTCAACTCCGCCCCCGACACCTCGCCCGGTTCCAGATTGGTGCGCGAGAAATTGCGGTAGGAGCCATCTTGGGCGGGCATCGCCTCGCCTTCATTCCATCCCGGCGCTTCGACGGTCATGCCGATGTCGGGAACCAACAAATTCAGATGATCGACGGCATAGGCAATGGGATGAAACAGTTCCACCCGTCCATCTTCGATAGGCAAGCTGTAGCGGATGAGGATCTGGCGTTGGCCCGGGGCCATCGGCGCAGTGTCGATCACCGCGTTTCCCTCCACCAGAAAGCGCCCGCCCAGCTCCGCGCCCTCCACACCGACATTGGTGGCGTTTTCCGGCACGGTAAGGAAAAGCACCCGGCGAACGCCGTCATCGCCCTCCTCGCCATCGTACACCCGATCTCCGGTGTTGCTGAGAATGTAGATTTCGCCTACGTCGAGGCGTTGTGGCGTGGATAGATTCAACACCCAATGCGCTCGATCCACGCGGATATCGGCTGCGGTCGCTCCGCCATCGTAGACGGGCAGCGCTATCTCCAGGTTGGAAGCCTGGTCTTCGAATTGGTGCATGTTGCTGCTAAAGGGTACGTCGTTATACTGGACTTCGGCGACGTACACCCAGGTGACGTCGTTGGGCAACGCCTCGAACCTGGCCCGACCATCCGCGTCCGTCTCGGCCGACCGGCTGGACACGAACGAATCGCCTTCGAACATGTAGAGGCGAACGGGTAGGCCGCCAGGTTTCTCGCCTGTCGTTACATTCTCCACCAACACATCGATGGTTCCCTCGCCTCCGACATTGGTGGCGGCCAGGCCGAAGCCCAGGCTGAAATCACGTGCGATTTCGGAGGCCAGTTTGATTTCCGTATCAGAAAGCGCTTCCACCGGCGGGTGTGGGGGGGCGGTGACGGCTTCCAGGTATTCGGTCTGGTTGCTCGCCAGCCACTGTGTGTTCGCCAGATCAGGGGGCGGTGTTTGTCCAACGCCAGCGCCGTCGCCGCCATGACACTCGGCGCAGCCT
>DUEF01000006.1 GCA_011176555.1 Caldilineae bacterium | reverse complement strand
AATGTGTATTCCCACAAACCGTTTTCGGTGTGGAGATGTTTAGAGCTCACTGCCGATCTTCGTCGATCTTCGGAACTAACGGGGAAACGATTGAGACAAAAAGGGGGCCGATGGGTGGTGGTCCATCAGCCCCCGTGGTCGGGGCGGGGCGATTCGAACGCCCGACCTCTTGAACCCCATTCAAGCGCGCTACCGAGCTGCGCTACGCCCCGACGGCGACAGTTGGGCCTCTGGTCTTACCAGAAACAGGGTTTTGCTCAACTGCAGGAGCAAGTATACTCAAATGGCGTCGTCTATGCAAGTTCTCGGGCAATGGCAGGTGCGCCCTAATTTGAAGTCTTCCCCGCCGTCGCAGCGTTATTGGCCTCCTTAGCTCTCCTCCAGTACAATGGAGCCGTGAAAAAGCCTGCCATCTTTTTGTCCGGCCTCTTTCTGTTCCTGTTGGGTCTGGAATTCGTCATTCGCCAGCGCGCGGCGGCCGACCTCGGTGCGTGGGAAACCCGCCCCTTCCCCTCGCCAGACTTACAGGCCAACCGCATCGTCGTCTTGGGGGATTCCATTGCCTTCGCCCCAGACTTGGCGGCGGAAGAGGCCTGGCCCGCCTTGCTGGAGAGGCGACTGGAGCAAGAACGCCCCGACCAGCGCTGGCAGGTGATCAATGCCGGCGTATCCGGCAACACCGCTGCCGACGCCTACGCCCGTTTCGCCCAGCACGTGCGAGCCTACCATCCCCACACCGTGCTCATCGCCCTGGGTTTGAACGACTGTCGGCAGGTGTACCGAGCCATCGATCAGCGCCGCATCACCTCCTTTACACGCAACGAAAGTTTCGCCAAAACCTACGGTTTGGGCAGATTCTATCTATTTCGAGCCCTGCTCAATCACCTGGCCCCCCTACCCACGGCCGACTACACAATCGAACAGGAAGCGAATGGCCCGCGCGTGCCGCCGGAAACCTTCGCCGCCCTACTCAAATGGCTTGTGAATGCCAGCAAACGCCTGCATGCACAACCCATTCTGCTTTCCCTCACTCCGATCAGTGAGGAACTCGATCCCGCCCGAAGCTCGGAGTTCGCCCATTGGTCGGGGTACAACGCCCTGGTCGAAGAAATCGCCCGCAGGCTGCAAGTCCCCCTTATCGCAGTTAGCCAACCCTTCCCTGACGCCAGCTACTGGGCCGCTGACGGCGTCCATCTCTCCGCCCTCGGCGAAACCGAAATCGCCAACCGCGTGTGGGCTGGCCTCCAACCCCAATTAGCCATTGGCAATTGACCATTAACCATTGATCATTGATCATTAACCATGCCCTGGCCTCCCCACTGGTCTGAAATCACCGACCGGGATGTACTCTCGGCCATTGAGCGCGTGCCCCGCCATCGCTTTGTCCCGCGCGATTATCAGGAGTACGCCTACGATGACCGTCCCCTGCCCATCGGCCACGGCCAGACCATCTCCCAGCCCTTCATCGTGGCGCTGATGACGCAATTGTTGGAACTAACGCCGGACTCGAAAGTGTTGGAGATCGGCACCGGCTGCGGCTACCAGACCGCCATCCTGGCCGAAATAGCGAAAGAGGTGTACTCGGTCGAGGTGATCCCGGAATTATCGGAGCGGGCGGCGAAAACGTTGGCCAAATTGGGCTACGATAACGTGCATTTGCGGGTGGGCGACGGCTGGGAGGGATGGCCGGAACACGCGCCCTACGACGGCATCATCGTCACCGCCGCGGCGCCGGCCTGGCCCCCGCCTCTGGTCGAGCAACTGGCAGCGGGCGGAAATCTGGTGATCCCGGTGGGGCCAAGCGGTTGGGACCAGGTGCTCTGGGTGGCGACAAAACTGGAGGGCGGGATCAGCAAACGCCGCGTGGCTCCGGTGCGGTTTGTGCCGTTGGTGTCGCAATTCGACGAAGAGGAATCTGCATGAAAATTTTGATCATCGGCCACAAAGGCCAGCTTGGGCGGACGATTATGCACACGCCCACCGCACACGAACTCGTCGGCATCGACCTGCCCGAACACGACATCACCGACGCCGCCGACGTGATTCCGACCATTTTGGCCCTGGCCCCCGACGCCGTGATCAACCCCGCCGCCTTCACCAACGTGGACGCGGCCGAAGCCGATCCCGACCTGGCTTACCGCGTCAACGCCCACGGCGCCGGCAACATCGCCCGCGCCTGCCACCAACTCGGCGTCCCCCTGATCCAGATCTCCACCAACGAGGTCTTCGAGGGCACGGCGGAAACGCCTTATGACGAATGGGATCAGCGCAAAGCCGAAAGCGTGTACGCCCGCTCCAAACTGGCGGGCGAGAACGCTGTGCGTTTCTACCACGACAACGTCCTGATCGTGCGCATCGCCTGGCTGTTCGCACCCGGCGGCGCCAACTTTCCCGGCAAAATCTGCGCGGCCGCGGACAAACACGGGACGCTACGCGTGGTCGATGATGAATTCGGCAACCCCACCTACGCCCCCGATCTGGTCCCGGCCCTGCTGGCTTTACTCGACCAACAAGCTCCTCCCGGCATCTATCACATCATCAACGCCGGTTCATGCAGCCGCTACGAATTCGCCCTCGAAGTGTTGCGCCAGGCCGGCCGCGGACACATCCCCGTCACCCCCATCCCCCATACCGAATGGCCCCGCCCCAGCCAACCGCCCCTGCGCGCCCTGCTCGCCAACCGCGCCGCTGCGGCCCTCGGCATCCAACTCCGCCCCTGGCAGGAGGCCGTGGCGGAATGGGCGCAGCGCGAAACCACCTGATCCACCCCTCATTCATGCTCTCCGCCGCCATCATCATCGCCAACTGGAACGGCAAAGACCACCTGCGGGTCTGCCTGGACAGCCTGCGCTTGCAAACGCATTCCGATTTCGAGGTCATCGTCGTGGACAACGGCTCGACAGACGGCTCGCTAGAGATGCTGGCCGAGGAATATCCCGAAGTGCGGGTGCTGGCCCTGGACGAGAACACCGGCTTTGTCATCGCCAGCAATCGCGGCGCGGCACTGGCGGACGCCGAGGTGTTGGTGATGCTGAACAACGACACCGAGGCCGAACCGCAATGGCTGGAGGCGCTGTGCCAGGCGCTGGAGGAGCACCCGGAAGCGGGTTCCGCCGCCAGCAAAATGCTGCTTTTCGACCGCCGGGACACGATCCACTCGGCCGGAGACATGCTGGGCCCCGATTTCATGCCGCAGAACCGCGGGGTGTGGGAGATCGACCGGGGTCAGTACGATGATCGGATTGAGATCTTCGGGCCGTGCGGAGGGGCGGCCGCGTATCGGCGTGAGGCCTGGAAGCAAGTCGGCGGTTTCGATGAACGCCTGTTCATGTATCTGGAGGACGTAGACCTGGCCTGGCGTTTGCAGCAAACCGGTTGGAAGAGCGTTTTCGCACCGGAGGCCCGCGTCTACCATCATCTCAGCGCCACGGGCGGCGGCGTCATCGCCAGCTACTACGTGGGCCGCAACACCCTTTTGCTCCACCGTCGTTATCTGACCCCCGGCCAATGGCTCAAAGCCCTGCCCGCTCACGCCAAAATCGTGGTGGACGCGCTACGCGCGTGGCGCGGCGAAGCAGCGCGGGCCAGGTTACGCGGGGTGTGGCACGGCGTACTTGGGCTAGAAGGCAAACGGCATTAGTCATGGCATTCGGACAACATTGGGAATGGCGAGGATTCGGACGCATTAGCGCCGAACTGCGGGCCAGGATCGAAGCGCTCGACCCACTGTTCGCCTCTGACCGTTCCCTGATCGACACCTATCTCTGGACTCCGCACAGTTCCGTCAACATCAAACTACGCCTGGGCGATCTTAAATTCAAGCGCTTGATTGAATCTGATGGCGACTTGGAGTGCTGGTTGGAAGATGCGGACGAGATTTATCCATTTCCGCTCGCCTCGGATGTCGTGGAAAGGTTAGGGCGAGCGTTGGCAGTCAAGCTGCCCGGGGACCAAAAAACAACGGTCGGACGCAGCGAACTGGCGGCATTACTGCAAAACGCCCATCCGCCTGCACAGATTTTTCTCGTGGAGAAGCATCGCAGGCTTTTCTCTCTGCTTCTTGATGAGGACGATCCGGCCATCATCGAACTAACCGAGATCATCCGCCCCGAGCGCATCACCACGGTGGCGGTGGAACACGCTGAGATCGCGGTTGTTCGGCGCGTATTGGCGATCTTGGAACTGCCGAGTGAGGCGTTGCGTCCACTCAATTATCTGCGGGCGCTATCTGTCTGGGCAAGAGGTGAAAGGTTGGCGCAAAAAAGGATGGAATTTGGGCAAAATCACCCTTGACAACTCGTGTTTCGCCCCTTACAATCAAGGAAAATCAGGGAATAAGTTCGCTTTCTCCATTTGCTCCCCACTCTCAGGAGGTAACCATGTCCAAAGAACAAGAAACCAAGGCGCAAGCACCCAAGCCGGCTACCCCTAACACTACGGGAGTCGCCCCAGATGACGCGATCGCAAAACCAAAAAAGATCAGCAAGAAGTTTTACGAAAAGGAATTGGCGCGGTTGCAAGAAGAGTTGGTCAAGCTGCAGGAATGGATCAAGCATGAGGGACTCAAGGTGGTGGTGATTTTCGAGGGCCGGGACGCCGCCGGCAAAGGGGGCGTGATCAAGCGCATCACCGAACGCCTGAATCCACGCATCGTACGCGTGGTGGCGTTGCCTGCGCCCACCGAACGCGAACGAACACAGTGGTATTTTCAGCGCTATGTAGCGCATTTGCCGGCTGCCGGCGAGATGGTTCTCTTCGATCGTAGTTGGTACAACCGCGCTGGCGTCGAACGCGTGATGGGTTTTTGTACTGACGAGGAGTATTGGGAATTTTTGCGTTCCTGTCCCTATTTCGAGCGCATGATCGTCCGCTCAGGCATTATTCTGATCAAATACTGGTTCTCGGTCAGTGACGAAGAGCAGGAACGGCGATTCCAGGCCCGCATCAAGGATCCGGTGCGGCGCTGGAAGCTCAGTCCGATGGATTTGGAATCGCGAGCGCGTTGGGTGGAGTATTCCAAGGCAAAAGATGATATGTTCGCCTACACCGACATCAAACAAGCCCCCTGGTACGTAGTGAACTCGGACAATAAGAAACGGGCCCGGTTGAACACAATCAACCACCTATTGAGCCTGATTCCGTACGAAGATCTGACGCCCGAACCTATCGTGCTGCCGCCGCGCGAAGACAGAATCCACTACATTCGCCCACCAATGGATTACCAAACCTTCGTGCCTGAAGTTTACTGATTCTTTTTTCTCAACCATTTGAAGCGCGGGCATGCTCCCGCGCTTCTTTTTGTTGGTTTCATCCGCACCGAATAAAAGTCGCCCAGCCGCAACAATCCCGGGATCGTGCAGGGCGGGATTTTTCATCTGGGGCCATTGCTGGTATAAAAGGGAAGATACTGCCACCTCGAATTATTTGCAGGAGCAATGTAAAAATGCAACCCATTGAAAAACTCGGCGCCTTTTATCTGGGCAAAGAATACGATCTCAAAGCGGGCGAGATCACCGATGATCTGGTGATGTATGATGCTCGCGACCTCACCACGCACGCTGTCTGCGTCGGCATGACCGGATCAGGGAAAACCGGCCTGTGCATCGATCTATTGGAAGAAGCTGCCATCGATAATGTGCCGGCCCTCATCATCGACCCCAAGGGTGACATCACCAACCTGTTGCTCACCTTTCCCGAACTGCGCCCAGAGGATTTCGAGCCCTGGGTGAATGTAGACGACGCCCGGCGCAAAAGCATGTCAGTAGCCGACTATGCCCGCAAGATCGCCGACACCTGGCGCAACGGTCTGGCCGGTTGGGGTGAGGGGCCAGAACGCATTCGCATGCTCAAAAACAGCGCCGAATTCGTCATCTACACGCCTGGCTCCGATGCAGGCATACCAGTATCCATCCTGTCCTCGCTCAAAGCCCCAGCGTTGAATTGGGATGATCACGAAGAGGTCTTGCGAGAACAAATTCAGGGCACAGTTAGCGCTCTGTTGGGTTTGGTGGATATCGACGCCGATCCCTTGCAAAGCCAGGAACACATCCTGCTTTCCAATATCTTCGAATACGCATGGCGACGGGGCGAGGATCTCGATCTGGCCAAACTGATTACCGCCATCCAGAATCCCCCCGTGCGTCAGTTGGGCGTGTTCGATGTAGACACATTCTATCCCGAAAAAGAGCGCTTCAAATTGGCGATGCTCCTGAATAACATCATGGCATCGCCCAGTTTCGCCTCATGGCTGGAAGGGCAGCCCCTGGACATCGCCAGTTTGTTGCATACGCCCTCGGGCAAGCCCCGCCACAGCATTTTCTACATCGCCCATCTCGGCGACGCCGAACGCATGTTTTTCGTCACCCTGCTGCTGGAGCAAGTCGTCATCTGGATGCGCCAGCAATCCGGCACCACCAGCCTGCGAGCGCTCATCTACATGGATGAAGTGTTCGGCTTCTTCCCGCCCACGGCCAATCCCCCCTCGAAAAGACCGATGCTCACCCTGATGAAACAGGCGCGTGCATTCGGCGTGGGCATGATGCTCACCACCCAGAATCCGGTGGACCTCGATTACAAGGGCCTGAGCAACGCCGGCACCTGGTTCATCGGCAAATTGCAGACGGAGCGGGACAAAGCGCGAGTGTTGGATGGCCTGGAATCGGCGTCTGCGGCAGGCGGCGCTTTGAACCGTCGCGAGTTGGATAACCTCATCTCGGGTCTGGATTCCCGCGTTTTTCTGTTGCACAACGTCCACGAAGACGAACCTGTCATCTACAACACCCGTTGGGCGATGAGTTACCTGCGCGGACCGCTCACCCGCAGCCAGGTGCGCAAGCTGATGGTGGAGCGCAAAGACGAATTGGAGCTGGAAGCCGCCCCCGCGGCTACGCCGCGCCCCGCCGTAGCCCGAGACGTGAAACCGGCCACAGTCGTCCCTCCGGCCGCCGAACCTGAACCCGACCTGCCGCCTGGTTACAGCGACACGCCGCCCGCCCTGCCTCCGGAATTGCCCCAGACCTTCCTGCCCCTGCGCTTGAGTCCCAACCGGGCCTTGGCCATCTTGGAAGACGAATTGGATCAGCGTCTGGACGTGAAAGAGACGAATCTGGTGTATGAACCCGCCCTGATCGCACTGGGAAGCGCCAGCTTTGTGGACCGCACCCGCAAGGTCAATGAGACGCTCCCCGTCGGCAAATTGGTGCAAGCCAACGATCTCGGTTCGGTCATTCGCTGGGAAGACGCAACGTCCATCGATCTCGATGCCGGTGATCTGGACAGGCGACCGCAAGAGGACGCTATTTTCGGCGTCGTGCCGGAAGACTTGAACAGCACGCGCGAGCTCAAATCGTACGCCAAAGATTTCTCCGATTGGCTCTACCACGAACAGCGCTTGCAATTGCTCTACAATCCTGTGCTCAAAATGTACAGCAGGCCGGGGGAGTCGGAGCGAGATTTCAAAGTGCGGATGCAGCAAGCTGCGCGGGAAAAGCGAGACGATGAAGTGGACAAAATGCGCAAGAAATATCGCAGGCAATTGGATAAATTGGAAACGAGGTTGGAACGAGAAGAGCGCGAGTTAGCTGAGGATGAAGCCGATTACGACGCGCGCAAGATGGAGGAGATCGTGTCGGGTGCAGAGACCGTGGCCGGTTTGTTTGGCATCTTCGGACGGAAACGATCCTTATCCACCGCCGCCACCAAACGCCGCATGACCGCAAGGGCCAAAGCCGACATCGAAGAATCCAAGCAGGAAATCGCCCGTCTTCAGGAAGAAATGGAAGAGGTGCAGCAGACCATCGCCCAGGAGGCGGAGCAAATCACCGAGGAGTGGGCCGACACCCTGGATCATATCGAGCCTTACTTCGTCAAACCCCGCCGCGCTGACATCGATGTAGATTTGGTGGCGTTGGCCTGGCTGCCCTACTGGGAGATCGGCTATGAATCAGCACGCGGTCGCCTCACGCATGATCGCGTTCCGGCCTGGGAGTAGCCCCCGATGAATCCGATTACCGCCATCCTTTTCTTCATCTGCCTTTCCTTCCTCATCGTCATCTTTGGTCTGGCGGCGCTGGTTTTGCTGTTGCGTAACAGCATCAAGATCACCACCCACCGCCGCCGGGCGGATGCAGACGTAATCGAGGCGGAATACACCTTGCAAGCGCCGTTGGACGACGACGGCCTTGACGAGATCGAATCTTATCAGGTGATCGATGCGTTGCCAGTCGACATCCCGTACGACTCAGGCGCCGACTGATTGCTGGACATCGTTTCAGATCGCAACCTTCTCACAACTTTCCGCACACACACCAACTGAGAGGAATTGACCAATGAGCAATGGCACCATCGCCATTATCGATGCCAACATACGCAGCGGCCAAGACGAAATCGCGCGCGAGGAAGTGTTGGAACGCCTGCAAAACTACGATGGCCCCTGTGTGACGCCCTTGTGGGTCAATTGGCTGCGCGCTCGCGCCGATTTGCGAATTGTCTGCCTGGTTTCGGAGTTGCACCGGCTGGATGATTTTTTGATTGATGTTGTGCGCGACGCTCTCGGCGTGATCGGCACCCGCGCCGCCCTCTCCTTTGGCGGCATGGCGCACATCGCACATCTGATGGACATCCCCATTGCCGCCGCCGGGAATCGCGGCCTGTTCGCCGCCACGGTTCGCATCGTGTTGACGCCCGGCTATGACCGCGCGGCGTTCGACGCCATCTGGTCTCTGCCCGAACATCCTCATGTCAAACCCGTATGGCTATTGCGCACCTATCACAGCTACGACGCCGATCTTAGCATGTTGCTACTTTCCGACGACGAAGCCGCCATCACCGGTTACATCATGAGCTGGGTGCGACCGGTCAAAGGCGTCGCCGACACCTCCATCAGCACAGTCAAAGATTGGCGTATGCTGGCCACACAGGAGCAGATGATTGAGGTGGCCGAGCAGTTTTTTCAACTGAATGGCAGGAAGTGATTGGATATCTGGGTATTAGATATTGATACTGGGTATTCACGTCACCGCCAATACCCAATATCCAATATCCCCCCGAACATCATGCCCAAAACCATCCTCACAGAAATCACCGACAACATCGCCACCATCACCCTTCATCGTCCGGACAGGCTCAACGCCTTTACGGTGACGATGACCAGGGAACTGTTGGCGGCGCTCAAACAATGCGCCAGCGACGATGCCGTGCGCTGTGTGGTGCTCACCGGCGCGGGCCGAGGATTTAGCGCCGGGCAGGATCTGACGGAATTTCTGACAGCGGAAGCGTCTTTGACGGTCGGGGATCATGTGCGACAGGGTTATAATCGCGTTATTTTGGCGTTGCGAGCGCTGGAAAAACCGGTCATTGGCAAGATCAACGGCGTGGCCGCTGGCGCGGGATTGGGCATCGCTCTGGCCACCGACCTGCGAGTTGCCTCCGAGCGAGCGTCATTGACCACCGCCTTTATCGGTATCGGCCTGGCCCCAGATAGTGGCGTGAGTTGGTTTTTGCAGCAGTTGGTGGGGCCAGCGAAAGCGTTCGAGCTCATGGCCACCGGTCAGAAGGTGGGCGCTGAAGAAGCGCTGCGCCTGGGCTTGGTGAACCAGGTGGTCCCGGCCGCAGATCTGAACCCGACCGTGCACGCTCTCGCCCGCCAGTTTGCCTTGGGCCCGACCAAAGGCATCGGCCTGACCAAGCGCGTGCTGAACAAAGCCGCCTCGCTCTCACTGGCCGACGCTCTCGAATACGAGGCGCAGGTGCAGGACATCGCTGCGCAGACCGCCGACCACAAGGAGAGCGTAGCTGCATTCCTCCAAAAGCGGAAACCGGCGTTCCAGGGAAAGTAGAGAGCTCGCGCTCGCGCGCATAATGCGCGCATGCGACGACCAACAGTGCGGACGATCGGCTGTCAGCCCAACATAAAACCGCCCCCGACCATCTGTTGACCGAAGGCGGTTGCGTTTTATCCTGCTTCCGCTTCTTCTTGCGGAGGCGGGGCCGGCGGACGCTTGGGGCGCGCCACCTTGACAAGTTTGCGGCAACGCGGACATTCCACACCGATGCTACGCCCCTTCTTGGGGCTATTCTCGATTGCCAGGGCGATGGTTTCGTCGGTAAGAAGCCAACGGTTGTGGCAGTAGGGGCAAGAGGCCTTTATCATCATCAAACAAACTCCTATGATTGATTTGAGATGGACGCGCTACTTGCTGTCCACACTGCCCCCGACCATACCGTAGCCCAACTCCAACACCTTGCGCATAAAGGCGTGTTCGCGAGAACTGGGAATGATCAGGGTGCGGTCATCGAGCAGGCGGGCGTAGCGACGCAGTTCGGGATCTTCGAGAATGGCGTTGCGCACTTCGGGCCTGCGCGCCTGAATGGTGATCATAGTGCGTCCGCGGCGCAGCGCGGTGCTATCGGCCTGGCATTGGTCAAGCCAATCTTCCACGACCGGAGAGAGAGGGCCATCATGTCGCGCTTGCAACAATTCGCGCCGAGCCTTCAATGTTCCCTCGGTTTGTTGCGCCCGCAGCCAGAAAGCCTTATCGAGGTAATATCTTTTTCTCTTGCCCTGTGTACCCAACAAGGGGATAATTTCTTTTTGATAGGGTCGCAGGGTTTTACGAACGGCATGAAATCCGAGATCTTCGTCAATGTAATAAATAGACTCGGTACAGACGGCGGGAATGGAATAGCGATTGGTGTGCCCAAAAAGATAAGCGCCAAGATCGTTGATACGAAAGTACGTGAGCCCGTCGTAGCGGCTGTAAGGTTGGACTGGGCGTTGCCAGCTTTCGGTGGGGGTTTCGAGGAAGGGCGGGGCGTGCTGAGGCGCGGTGTAAGCCAATTCGAGCGCGCCGATGCTGCCCAGAATCTCCATCAAAATCACCTGGATGTACGCACCTTGCACGGCTCGCCAGGGATCTTTGAGTTCGCTGATGCTGAGTTTGCGCCCGGTGCTGTCATCGATGGCGTTCAGCGTCCCGTCGGTCGCCACCTCAAAATTGAATTGCCATAATTTGATGGCCTGGAAGAAGTCATCCACGCTGAGCCAAGCGCCCTGCGGACACCACGATAGAGCTTCGAGAATGCGGTCCCGGCGCTTGCTGGGCGGCGTGCGGGCGTCGCTCTGTTTTTGGGCGTCTCGCAAATGCGTCAGCCGATCCAGTTCATCGTAGAAATCACTGTGCATCCAAGTTTCCAGGGCATCGAGCAGGAGGTCGGCGCTGGGATGCGCCAGCCATTCCCAGCCCAGGGGTTTGAGCTGCAACGTGGTGTTGTAACCGCTGCGTCCGCCCAGTGTAACCATGCCGCTGCCCAGGGCGAAGCGCACCAACCCCACAGGCCGGATGGTTTCACTCAGATCCTGGCCTGACCCCAAGGCGTTGAAATCGCCATCAACCAGACGGTCGAGCACCAGTTGGATGCTGTCGAAGGTGGGGATCATGCGATCGTTCACCAGAATGCGTTCCTGCCCGATCAAGGCCAGGACGGTGGAAAGATCTTGCAAGCCTACGCCCGGATCCGGACTGCGCTCAAAGCCAATGGATTCGTAACGGGGCGGGGGTTCTGGTTGGGTGGGGATCTTCCAGGGTTCTGGTTTGGGCGCAACCACCCGCAGCAAGGGCAATAATTCCGTGAGAATGACTTTGTCTTCGTCTAGGAAAAGATCGAGCGCTGTGGGAATGTAGCCGCTCCAATAGCGTTGCGGTTCAGGGGGTGTTTTGCCATAACGCAAGCGTATGGTTTCGGGTTGGTAGACGCCTCCCGTAGCGTGAACGGTCAGGCTCAACGATTGTTGGGTGAGCGGGTCCAGCCTGGGCCACAGTTTGCGTAACGCCGCTTTACTGCCGAGGTGATCGATCAAATAAAAAATCGCTTCATCCCGTCTGGGCGCGCTGGGATTGGGATGGCCCACGATCTCCAGCAGGGCGCGTAGCGCCGCGATATCGAAACGGGTGAAATGGCGGAAGAGTTGCTCTTGGATGGCTTTGATGGCGGTTTCAGTCATGTGCTTTTTGGGATTTGGGGTATGCCCAGTCTAGTGCGGTGTCTGTGACGGTGTCGTAGATGGGCGAAAGGACGTCGACAAGGTCGAGTTTTGTAAAGGGGGGAGGACCAAGGCGTTTGAGGTGGGGGAGCGCAGTGCCGGGTGGGGCAATATGAAAACGGATGTCGTCCATGCCAGGGCCGATGTCCCAAAAGATGTCGAGCACTTCGGCGAGCGGCGGTGATGGGAAAATTTCTTCATCATCGAGAATATCGCGGTCGGTGGCCTGGCGCTGCTGACGCAGAGCGGAGAGAAAATCCTCTTTGCCCCGCCCGCGCAGATAAAAGAGCAAGAAAGGATTCTTCTCGAATTCTTCGGCCAGTTGGTAATAAACGCCGGCAACATGCTTGCAGGGAACTTCCCAATCGGGACAGGTGCAACTGGCATGTAAAGCTTCGTCTGTAGGGAAAAGCGAAGCGCCGACCTCGTCGAAAACGGCGATGACCTCGGGAGGGATTTCTCCCGAAAGGAGTTTGGCGCTGTAGAGCGCCTGGCTAGCGAGTTTGTCGATGATCTTTTCCCACGAGGCGTCGTCCAGTAATTCGACACGAATGTGCACCTGGTAGGTTTCTCCGCTATCCTTGACTTTAGCGCGCACTTCGCCGGGGTTGATTTCCAGACGACGGATTTTGTTGCGCGCTGCGAACCGGCGCCCGCGACGCATACGCCCTGGTTGAGAGAAGGCTTCCAGCGCTTCAATCCAGGCGTCAGCCCAATTGACGGCATTTTCGCGTGTCACAGATTACATCCTATCCTTACGCAATTGCACGAGATCGGCCAACTCGTCGTCGGAAAGATTCGCCACCCAACCCTCGCCAGCGCCAACGATAGCCTCGGCCAGGCCACGCTTGCGCTCTATCATTTCGTCGATGGCTTCTTCAACCGTGCCGGCCGTGATGAATTTGTGGATTTGTACGTTGCGGGTTTGGCCGATGCGATAGGTGCGGTCGCTGGCTTGATCCTCGACCGCAGGGTTCCACCAACGATCAAAGTGGAAAACATGGTTGGCCGCGGTCAGATTCAAGCCCAATCCCCCTGTGCCCAACGTCAAAACGAAGATGTGTGGGGCGTTGGGATCTTCCTGGAAGCGCATCACCATCTCTTGTCGCTTTTTAGTGGGGACGCCGCCGTGCATGTAAAACACAGGGTGATCGAAACGTTTTTGTAGGTAGGTGGTCAACAGGTTTCCGGTTTCGGCGAACTGCGTGAAAATGAGCGAGCGGTCTCCGATGTCGAGGACTTCTTCCAGCATGGCGCTGAGACGATCGAGTTTGCCGCTGCGTTGGGCAAAAGGTTCGGCCAATGTTTGCACGGACGCCCGGTAGTCGGATTCAGGTGGGTGTTGGTACAAATCGGGATGGTTGAGGATCTGTTTCAGGCGGGTGAGTAAATTGAAGACGTGTATGCGCCGGGCGCGTCCCCGGCTATCGACGATGCGCGGCAGTCCTTCTTCCACCACAGCCTGATAGAGCGCCGCCTGTTCGTGCGCCAACGTACAGTACACCTTCATATCCAACCGTTCCGGCAGGTCCTGGATGACGGCGGGATCGCTCTTGAGGCGGCGCAGGATGAAAGGTCGAGCCATGCGCTGAAGGCGGGACATAGCCACCGGGTCGTGATAGCGTTCGATGGGCAAGGCGAAATTCTTACGAAAACTGGACAGACTGCCCAGGTAGCCCCGATTCAGGAAGTGGAAAATCGACCAAAGTTCGGATAAGCGGTTTTCAACGGGGGTGCCAGTCAGGGCGATGCGAAACTGGGAGGGGATGACGTAGATGGCCTTCGTCGTGAGGGCGTCTGGGTTTTTGATCTTCTGCGCTTCGTCGAGTATAAGGCCATGCCATTGGAAATCATGGAAAAGCTCGGCGTCTCGCCGCGCTAAAGTGTAACTGGTGAGGATGACATCGAACGAAGAGACGCTGGCGGCAAAGGCGTCCTTACCAGCCCGATCTGCTCCGTAATGGCTGAAAACCCGCAAATCGGGCGCAAAACGCTCGAATTCACGGCGCCAGTTGCCCAGTAGGGAGGTCGGGCAAACCAACAGCGATGGCGCTGCGCTCCGCTTTAACGTCACATGCTCTTGCAATAGCAGGGCGATCGTTTGAATTGTTTTGCCGAGGCCCATGTCGTCCGCCAAACAGGCTCCCAGACCCAGTTGACGATGTGCACGCAGCCAGGCGTAGCCAAAACGTTGGTACGGGCGCAGTTCTCCAGCCAATTCTGCGGGTTGGTCTGCATTTCGCAACTGGTCATCGCCCTCGCTCAGGCGCTTGATCAACTCAGGCAGCCAGCCTTCGGCGATGACTTTGTAAATGGGCAGACCAGCAATGTCGACGTGTTTATCTAAACCCAGGGCAGCGCGCAAGGCTTGCTGAAGATCCAGTCGCCCTTCAAAACTGTGGCGCTTCCAGAAACGTCTGGCTGCTTCGATTTGTTCCGGATCCAGGCGCAGCCAACGGTTTCCCTTTTGCACCAGCGGTGAACGCAGCGCAACGAGATCGGCGAATGCTTCTTGCGTGAGTGTTGTTTCTCCCAGCACCAACTCCCAACGATAGGCGATGGGCTTTTCTCCACTTTCGGGATCGCTAACGAGATCGGGCGGTTTCGGCGTGAGCGGCGTGAGGAAGAGTCGCAAGGCCAATCGGGCGCCCGCTTCTTCCCACCAGGAGGGCAGAATCAGCGAAAAGCCGCTTTGTTCCAGGAGCGGAGCCGCTTCGCGCAAAAAGTGGTAGACTTCGGTCGTCGCCAGTTCCACGCCAGTGGGGGTGGGCTCTTGCAGGCTGCGTTCGATGGGTGGAAAGACGTAAACCGCTCGCCCCAACGCCTTGAGTAGTTTCTCTTGCGGACGTTTGAATCGGCGCTGCTGATAGACCGGGTTCTCATCCTGCGCTTGCCACACCAGGCTGGCCGGTATGAGCAAATTCGGATCGTCACGCGCCTGCAGCATGTACTCCAGACGCCACCCCCCTTCTGGCACGTGCAGGTGGCCGTTGTCGTCACTGTGCGCGGGCGGAACCAGGCGTAAGGCGATGGTGTAGTTCGCGCTGCCTGCCGGGGCCAGGTTCTGTTGCCAGGTCTGCACAGCGCTGGCGAAACTGCGCATTTGGCTGCTTGCGTCCAGGATAGTCGGCTCGGCTAAAAGGGATTTCAACCAGGTTGTGGTGTTGTTGTGATTATGGAGGTAGCTTATGCGGTGGGGGGCGTTATCTCCCCAGGAGCGGATCAAGTAATCGCCGGTATACTGAATGAACGCTTTCAGCAACGTCAGAGCAGATCGTTCTGTTCCCTCTTCGGTCACTTCACTCCGGCAGAGTGGAGGCATCGCCTGAGCCATGGCGATCAGGGATTCTCGAAAGGGTGAGGCGTCGAATACGAATTGCCAGGTGGCCGCGTAGACGTCCGCTTGAGATTCCTGAGTCGTAATGGCGGGCACATAGAGTTGCTGGGTTAAGGCTTCCAGCACCAAATTGAATGCCTGCCGCCAGTAGCGCATGTCGACCCCCAGCACAACGCGCTCCGGGCATTCGCAGGCGTCGATTTTGTTGAGCAATTCTGTAGCAGTGGATAAGGGCAGACGCAGAGATGTGATCTGCCAGGGCGCTAACCTCGGCGCTTGCTGATCGATGTCCCAGGGATGAATGAGCGCGGGGCTGGGCAAAGGCCCAGTTCGGGTGGAAGGCAAAAGGAGAGTCAGAGTCTCTGTCCCCTGTGAAATGAGGGTCGGATCGAATTGCTGAAGCAATCTACGCAAAAGGCTTGGGGACTGGATAGCATAAGGATGCGGTTTGGGACGCGGCTTCGCCGCGAGTCGTCCCCGTTGTCGTTTAGGCGGCTCCGCGTCGGCAGTCTCCCCCCACAAGAGGAAATAGGGTTCATCCTCAGTGCGCGCAGGCAGATGCCACTGTAGGTGAATCACCATAAATGCAGCATCTTCAAACGGCGAGGTGTGGTTTATCCACGTCGTGGATTGCATCACGTTCAAACTCATTCTCGAGGGCGCGGCGCATGGCGTTTTAATGAGTGCGACTGAGCAAACGCACCGCGCTTCGGGGGAAACGAGGAAACCGTGGACACAGGCTACACCACGCTTTCCACGGACACCAGATTGTGTAAGTGACTAGTTCCACCGATAACGCCATCATCACAAGATGGCGCAATCACCAAGAATGCTCAGCCCTATTATGACCGAAAAGAAAAAAAACTTCAAGTCGCGTCGTCTACGGTGTAATGCTCCGCAGATTTTCCTCTATCCGTTTCGCCGTTTTCGTGGTCGAAAGACCTCCGAGCCCGGTGCAACGGAGCTCGACCGGGATGCTTTTCCCGACCTCATACATGGCTCCGATCACTTCATCCAGCGGAATAAGGTGGTCGTAATCGGCCAGGGCCATATTGGCGCAGGAAAGGGCGTTCGTCGCCGCCATCACGTTTTTGCCCAGGCAGGGCGCTTCTACACGGTTCGCAATCGGATCGCAGACCAGGCCAAAGGAGTTTTGCAGCGCCACCGAAGCCGCGGAAAGCGCCTGCGCCAGGGTTCCATGCGCCAAACTGACGATGGCCGCGGCGGCCATGCCCGCACCAGAGCCGGTTTCAGCCTGACAGCCGCCCACCTCGGCCGCGAATGTGGCGTGGGCCGCGATGAAGACGCCGATCATCCCCGCCGCCAACATGGCCCGGACAGCTTCCTCTTCAGGCAGATTCAAGGCGGTCGCCGCGCCTAAAACGGCTCCGGGCAGCGCGGCGCAAGCTCCCGCCGTGGGCGCGGCCACAATCACACCCATCGCACTCTTCACTTCCATCATCGCCGTCACATACAGGATAATCGTGTTGAGGACGTCACCAGATAGGAGTCTTCCATTTTCCATTTGCGCTTTGTACTGCAACGATTGACAACCCAAAATCCGATCCGCGTACTCGGTTCCCTGCAAGCCCTGCTCGAGTGAGGCGCGCATGATGGCAACGATTGCCGCCATGCGGTCGTAGACTTCCGCGGGGGGAATGTCGCCCCGGACGCTCTCGTACTCGACTGCAAGCTCCCACAGCGCCAGCCCTCTATTTTCATTGTAGGCCAACATCTCGGCGCACGTGATGAAGGGCGCTTCGAGGTCGCGTCTCGTCAAGATCGGCAGAACGGGCGCCAGTTGTCTGACCGCAGCAACCGCCGGCAGGCCCCGCAGTTGCGCAATGACCTGGTCGGGCAAAAGTTGCTGCGAACGCACTTCGACAAAACAAGATTCCCCCTGCCGCCACTTGACTTCGTCAAAAGCCGCCGTTTGCTGCAGAAGCGCCATCGCCGCGTCCGGCGCATCCGTGAAGACGAGCGTTTCGTAACAATCGCCTTTGATCGAGACTTCAGCGCCCTCGAGTTCGATGATCTCGATCATGCCGCCCCCCACCGAGAGCGCGATCAACGATCTCCTTTCCCGGTCGTTCTCCAGCGTCAGCTTGTAGGTGTTGGGATGCGTGGCGCCAATGTCAACGATGTCCAACGTGACGGTGACGCCGGCCCTGCGGATATGCGCTTCGTAGTCCGGCAGTCGTTCATCATCCGCCTCCCAACCCAGGATGCCGCCAAACAGTCCCATATCGGCTCCCTGGCTTTTGTGCGTCGCCGCCAGAGAACCATTGGGATCGAACTCGATATGAAGGACCTGGATATCGCCCGCCATGAGGTCGCGGCACAGCCGGCCAATCCGCAGCGACGCCGCGCAGTGCGAACTGGAGGGGCCACGCATCACCGGGCCGATGACATCGTTGAAAATACTGGGGTAAGCGGTCAAAATTTAGCTCTTCTGTCTGTCAGGCGTTGGCGCCAAAAGCGATGAGCAGGATGGAAAGCAGAAACAGAACACCGGCTAAAAGGAAAACGAGCAGATAAGGGAGCGCCACCGCCAAGATCGACTTTCCCTGACTCAGCCCATGCGTGATCTCGACCGCCTTCACCTGGATGACCAGTCCCCACACGCCCGCCACCAGCCAGATAATCGCACCCAGGCAGGGGATGAAATCGAAGGCGTGGAGCAAATGCGGGATGGTGGAGAGCGCAGAGGCGGACAGGTAGGGCAGGAGATTGCCCTGGCCGCCGAGCAGACGCGCGAACAACATGATCCAGACCGAGATAAAAAGCCAACTCGCTAGCCGGGCAAAAGGTCTCGACAGCCAATCGCCCAGCCATTGCAACAAGCGCACGAAGAAACCTGGTAGCGGCGTTTGCACTTGCGACAGCTTTTCGATGGTGGGCGCAAAACGCCTGATGCTTTCGAGGATCAAGGCCATCGCTTCTTGTTCCTCGGGCGTCTGTGCTCCTCCGAACATCTGGCTCATCGAGAGGCTTTCTTCGATTTGCCCGACGAATTCATCGGCGTTGAATTGCGGTGCGCTCACCAATCCCGGAATGCCCACCAAGGCATGAACGCCTCCGATCAGCAAACCGACGACAACCACGATGGCGATGGCGGAGCGCAGAGACGCGGGCGGGGAAGCAAGACGCTGGAAGGGTTCAGGTTTGAGCGTCAGGGCATCTTTGGCAAGGCTGATCCAAGAGGAAAGGGATGCAGTCGTCATGATGCGAAACCTCCGATAAAGAGGCTCATCAGGAAGGCGGCGAACACGCCCAATACGATGAGCAAGAGCCAGGACAAAATCATGGGTGACACAACAGCGGCCAGGGAGCGTCCCCAGGTCAGGTTTTCATGCACGCGACGCACCGCCACATAGCGGGCCAACAAAATCCAAACGCCCACGGCCGCGACGGTTATCGTGGGCAAAACGCCAAAGACATGGAGCAAGGCCGGGCTCAGCGCCAAAGCCGTAGCGCCCAGGGTTTCCTGCAAACTGCCATTGCCCCCCAACGCCTTCGCCGCCCCGTGTGCGATCAGGGCGAACCACAGCCAGGCGATGAGAAGTCCCAGGGGTCGCAAAAACAGGCCGATAAAGATGTTGGTGATGTTGGGACTGAAAAACTCGGCAATCCGCCAGCCTTGCTCGTAACTCTCTTTGAACTGCGCTATGGCGTCTGCGTTTTCCTGCAACATGCCAAACATGGGCGATTGCAACAGACCATCGTAGATGATCTGCTTGATTTCGCTCAGATCTGGCGTCATGGCCCAACCGATGGCCTGACCAATGACGCCGGCGATAGCGATAACGACTCCGATTAGGATGACCAGAAACAGGCCGTCGACAAAAGGATTGTCACTTTCGGCGGCTTCGTCATAGGCGTCAGGCTCCAAAAACAGCCCGCGACCAATGAGGCGAAGCGTCTCCTGTAGGTTCAGATTCATGATGTCACGCTCCGATGAGAAGAAAAGGGGAGAGTGGAAGAGTCAAAAAAATTAGATGCCGTCGTCGATCAGGGCACGCGCCAGTTTGATTTCTTCCTCGTCAGTGCTAATGCGACCGTCCAGACGCGCGGCCCGCACAGCCTGGAAGATCTCGCGATAAATGGGGCCCGGGCGAACCCCCCACGCTTTGAGCTGCTCGCCTGTCAGCGAGATTTTCTGCGGTCGCAGATGCGTCTGGTAGGCCAAGATGCGGTTGCGTAGCACCCAGTCGTCCGAATCGATGCGGGCCACCAGCAAAGCGCCATCGCTAAATGTGTGGAGCAATTGATCCAGACGCGAGTTCGGCAGGTCGGGCGCAGTGAGTTCGGTCGTGAGCGCGCGCAACTGCTCTCCTTCTTTGATCAGCGAACGCGTGCGCGTACTGAGCCGCAGATTGGCGATCAGACGGTTGTGAGCGGCGGGGCTCAGACGGTACAGCCACAAAGCAAGGTACAGGCGTTCGATGGGCTCCGGGCGATGGTCCACTTCGCGTAAAGCGGCGCGCAGGGCTTTGAACTTCGACGAGGCGTCATGATCCCAGGAAAGCGCCTCGTCGATATGCGCCAATACGGCAAGCTCTTGCAAGCGGTTGAGAGCGTCTTCCGGTTTTCTTTCCTGCAAAATCAGATTCAGTTCATGGCGAATGCGAGCGCCGCTCACGCGCGTCAGCAGATCGGTGGCGTCGTGGATGAGTTCGGCGGTCCTGGGTTCGATCTGAAACTGGAAACGCTGTTCGAAACGCACCGCTCGCAGAATGCGCGTGGGGTCTTCGATAAAACTGAGCGAATGCAAGACGCGGATAATTCCCGCTTCCAGGTCTCGCTGGCCGCCGTAAAAGTCGAGCAGTCGCCCCCAATGCGAGCCGTCCAGCCGAATCGCCAGCGTGTTGATGGTGAAATCGCGGCGGTGGAGATCCAGCTTGATGCTCGACCGTTCGACCACAGGCAGGGCGGTGGCTTGCTCGTAAAACTCGGTGCGCGCGCCGGCGAAATCCAGACTGGAAGGCGTGTCATCCGATAGGGCCTCGCCTACGGCGAACGCCTCATCATCGCGAATCCATTTGGCTGTGCCAAAACGTTTGTGCCGGCGCACGCGGCCGCCGAATTCCTCGGCCAACTTCGTAGCCAGTTCGGCGGCATCGCCCTCGACCACCAGATCTACATCGAAATTCGGGCGACCCAACAGTAAATCACGCACAAAACCGCCGACCGCGTACAATGGATAGTCGAGTTCCGAGGCCACCTGGCCCACGCGATGCAATAAACGCAACATCCCGCCGGGCAACGCCGCTTCCATCCGCAACGCCAGGGAGGGCGGCGACAGTTCATCTTCGGGCGTGGCCCAGAGCTTGAGCAAGTCCGTGCGGGTGACAATCCCCACCATTTCGCCTTGCTCGTCCACCACCGGGATCTGTCCCCAGCCGCTTTCCATCATCACTTGCTGTAACGTCTGTACGGAATCATTGACGTTGACTGTCACGCTGCCCACGCGCATAATCCGCCGGATCGGCGCTTTATCCATGTGATGATGCTGGGCTCGATCGATGAAGCGACGAGTGACAAGCCCTTGCAGATCGCCCTTTTCATCGACGACGGGAAAGCCTTCATGGCCGAGGCGACGCATGCGTTGTGCGGCTTCGGACACCGTTAGCTCAGCCGAGAGCGTGTTCAACCCCCACGACATGATCTGGCCGACAGTGATCGGGGGATGCACGTATTCCTTGAGCAAGTAGAGAAGATCGGCGCGCACTTCCGCCAGATCCTTATCCCGGATCAGCGCTGCGGCAGCGCGAGCATGGCCACCCCCGCCGAGGTGTTCTGCGATTTCGCCGACATGAATATGGCTGGTGGTGGATCGGGCTACGACCTGGATGCGGTCTTGCAGATCGACGATCAGGAAAAGCCCATCGGGATCGAAAAGGTCTCGCAATTTGTGGGCCAGCGTGCTGATCTCGTCTACGCGCTCCTCCACCAACGCCTGGGCGATGACGATCGTATGTCCGGCGATGTCGAACATCTCGGCATTGTCGCTCAACTGCTTGAGCAAGCGCTGCTGGGCGGGTGAAAGAGGATGGTGGAGAAAACTGTTGACGACTTCGAGGTTGGCGCCTCGCTCCAGCAGCCAGGCTGCGCAACGCATATCGCGGGCGGTGGTGCTGGTGTAAGAAAGGCTGCCCGTGTCTTCGTAAATGCCCAACAGCAGCAGCGTCGCCTCGATCGGGGTGATGGTGACGCCCCGACTGATGATCTGTTCCAAGAGCAGTGTGGTGGTGGCCCCGACCGCTTCACCCCAATAATGATAGTTTTCAGGCAAATCACGCTCGCGGGGATGATGATCGATGATGCGCACCGGGGTCCCGTGGCTCATGCCCCGCACGGCCTGCGCGCTTTGCGTATCGACGAAAATCGCTTGCTCCACCGCGCGGCGCGGCAATTCGTCGGCGCTCCGAAATGGCAAACTGCCCCGGTAGAGCACCAAAAAATCGCGCAGATTGCGATTGAGATTGCGCGGGAGCACCGGAATCGCCTCTGGAAAGAGCTTGCTGGCGGCTAGCAAACTGGCCAGCGCATCGAAATCCGTGTGCTCGTGCGTAAGGATGACATCCATATTTGGATTATAGCATACCGACTACTTCTCCCCCACCACCGTCACGCTGGTGATACCGAAAGCGCCATTCATCTCATCCACATGGTGACCCAAGGCCTGGCGATACTTGTCGGGAATCCACGATGAATCATAGCGCTGCTCCTTCTCGTATCGCACGTTCTCAAACCCTGCTGAGCGGATTAACTCCCGGTAATCGTTCTGGTCCAAAGCCCCGGCGATGCACCCCGTCCATAAAGCGATGTCTTCTCGAATCACTGCGGGTACGTCACCGAAGGTGACAATGTCGGAAATAGAAAATCGACCGCCGGGCTTGAGCACGCGATAGATTTCATCGAACACTTTGCCTTTATCGGGAACCAGGTTGATGACGCAATTGGAGAGGATAACATCGATGGAATCATCATCGACCGGCATATCCTCCAGTTCGCCCTGACGGAATTCCACATTCTCGTACCCGCCCCTTTTTGCGTTCTCCCGAGCGCGCTGGATCATCTCGGGCGTCATGTCTACGCCAATGACTTTCCCCCGTGGCCCGACCGCTCTGGCAGCAAGAAACACATCGATGCCGGCGCCGCTGCCCAGATCGAGCACCGTCTCGCCCGGTCGGATGTCAGCCGTGAGGGTGGGAACGCCGCAACCCAGGCCGAGATCGGCGTCGGCGACGACCTCGACATTCAGGGCGCTGTAATCGACCAATTGAATCTCAGTTTCATCGCCGCCGCAACAACTCGCGTTCTGCTGTGCGACAGCGCCATACCGTTCGCGAACCTTCTGTTTAATTTCTGGCGCTTTTACACTTGTCATAGAAACTCCTCATGCTTTGGGGGGCGATGCAGGCCTTCGATCTACCAGTTCAGCGAGGCGTAAATAAATTGATAGTTGGCTTCCCGGATCTGTGTCCGGCCGAATCCGTGATTCGGCGGCTTGGGTAGCGAAAACCCGGCGAATGGCTGTCGCTCCAGATTCGCCTGGACGCTTTAGCGGAGCTAACCGTACGTCTATTTAGGCCTGTTTGTGCTAGAAAACCGAAAGGCAAGCATAAACGCCGCTTGAATTGTTGCACTACTCTAACCAAAATGCCGCACTTTTACAATTTTGCTGTACAATACACGTATGAACACGTCTACATCACCGCTCCCATCCGTGGATGAAAAGCCGACCTACGTGCGGGAGATGTTTTCAGACACCGCTCGTCGCTATGACTTGATGAATCGGCTGATGACCGTGGGGCAAGATCAGCGCTGGCGGCGGATGGTGATCGAAGCCTGCAACTTGCCGCCCAACGGCCGCCTGCTCGATGTGGCCACCGGTACGGCCGACATCGCCCTCGAAGCCATCAAACAGCACCCCGACATCACGGTTTTCGGCAGCGATTTCACCCGCGAGATGATGTTGGTCGGCCAGATGAAGGATACAGACGAGCGGATTCCCTTCATCGAGGCGGACGCCATGCAGCTCCCTTTTCCCGCTGATTCCTTCGACGCGGCCTGCTCCGGTTTCCTGATGCGCAATGTCACCGACATCGCCGCCACCTTCGCCGAGCAAAAGCGCGTGGTCAAGGCGGGAGGACGGGTCGTCTGCCTGGAGATCACGCGGCCCGCCACGCCGGTCTGGCGCGATCTCTTCCATCTCTACTTCCACAAATTCGTGCCGCGGGTCACGGCCTGGTTCAGCAGCAACAAAAGCGCTTACGATTACCTGCCCGCCTCGACCCTGGCTTTCCCGCGTCCGCCCGAACTCAAGGCGATCATGAAAGCGGTCGGGATCAGCAACATCCGCTATCGCACGTTGATGCTGGGGACCATCGCCATCCATGTGGGGGAGGCGTAACTAACCATCTCCCTAACTCTTGACTCAATTACCATGTCCAATCGCCTAATCCTCGCCCTTTCCGGCGCTTCCGGCCAGATCTACGGCATTCGTCTGCTGGAAATGTTGCAGCAAGCGCCCGAAATCGAAACCCATGTCGTGATCTCGCCCTCGGCCCGGATCACCATCACCCAGGAAACCGACTACACGCTCAAACAGATCGAAGCCCTGGCCGATGTGCTTTACCGCCCCACCGACATCGGCGCGGCCATCGCTTCCGGCTCTTTCCAGACCATCGGCATGATCGTCGCGCCCTGTTCGATCAAATCGCTGAGCGCCATCACCCACAGCTACGATGCGGATTTACTCACCCGCGCCGCGGATGTGCAACTGAAAGAAGGCCGCCCGCTGCTTCTGGTGGTGCGGGAGACGCCGCTGCATCTGGGGCATTTGCGTTTGATGACCCAGGCGACAGAGCAGGGCTGCACCATTTTCCCGCCCGCGCCCGCCTTCTACAACCGCCCGCAAACCCTCGACGACATGGTGAACGCGACCTGCGGTCGCATCCTCGCCCGCGTTGGCATCCCCAATCAGTATTTCGAGGAATGGTTGGGGGTCAGAGAACGGAGGCCAGAGTTCCCTGCCAGATAACCGCCGTTTCATGCCGCGCAAAGACCACGGATCCCCGACCCCGCCCAGCGTTGAAACGCCGGGCTGATACGCGAAACCCGTTCAAACGGGTTGAACCGCGGCGTTGGTGACCTGCCGGGATTTGCGCCTGCCGGGTTCACCCGGCGCTGCCCGGAAAAGCACGTCATTTCGACGACCAACGGGAGGAGAAATCCCCTGGATGATCAGCAAAAACCACCGTTCCCCGACCCCGCCCAGCGTTGAAACGCCGGGCTGATACGCGAAACCCGTTCAAACGGGTTGCCGGGCGATCCTCATGAGCCTTCCCCGCCAGATAACCGCCGATCCCTCGCCCCTTTCCCCCATGTCCTCCCGCATTCTTTCCTTCCTGACGGCGCACAACACACTTACGCTGGCCACAATTGGCCCGAAGGGCCGGCCCCACGCCTGCGCCTTATTTTACGCGGTTGGACCTGGCCCGACCCTTTATTTTCTCTCCGACCCTGCTACTACGCACGCCCAGCACATCGGCGCTGGCAGCCAAATCGCCGCAGCCATCCAGCAAGACGGGCAAGATTGGCGAGAAATCCGCGGCCTGCAACTGCACGGTTTTGCCGCGCCCTGTCTCACCGCCAACGAAAAAGCGACCGCGCACCAAATCTACGCCGCCAGATTTCCCTTTGTGGCCACTGCGAGCCGTTTGGCCGAGGCCCTGGCCCGCGCCCGCTACTACCAGATCGCGCCCTCCTGGATGCGACTGACCGACAACACGCTGGGTTTCGGGCACAAAGAAGAATGGCAGGGAGCATAATGACATGAAACCAATTCGCCGCAGCGACGACAAAGCCGCCGACCTCGGCCATCCTTCTTACGTGTGGCGGGCGGGACAAAAACGCCGGTTCGGGCTCATCACCCACTGGTCGAGCGTCGAAAACGCCGATGTGCTGGTCGATGGCGCCGGCATCGGCATGTACAGCCGCCATCTGGCCGCCGCAGGCGCCCGCGTGACCTCGCTCGACATCGATCATGCCGGCATGGTGGCTGCCAGCCAGCACCTCGAAAACTGCCTGGTGGGCGCTTGCGAAGCGCTGCCCTTCCCCAGCGCCAGTTTCGACACCGTGCTCTCGCATGAAGTGCTGGAGCATGTGGTGGATGACGCGCGGTCGTTGGCGGAAATCGCCCGCGTCCTGCGTCCGGGGGGCCGCCTCGTCCTCTTCTTGCCCAACCGGCTCTATCCCTTCGAGACCCATGGCCATTACTGGCGCGGCGAATATCACTTTGGCAACACACCCCTGATCAATTGGCTGCCAGATCGATGGCGAAACCAACTGGCGCCCCATGTGCGCGCCTACACCAACACTGATCTCGATCAGCTTCTTGGTCCCTTGCCCTTGCGCGTGCGCCACCACAGCCAACTCTATCCCGGTTACGACAACATCATCCATCGTTTTCCGCGGCTGGGGCGCATCATTCGCGGCGCCACCTACGCCCTTGAACGCACTCCGTTGCGGGCATTTGGCATTTCACATTTCCTTGTGGCGGAAAAAACTTAACACTGCAACTCATCATCACTTAATCTTACATCGTAAGCCAGATTCCTTGTCTCAAAATTTTCGTGTGCTACACTAACCATTGATTATGTCACCTGCTTAAATGCTTCGCCATACGAAACTTAAGTTAGAAAATATAGTTTCTTAGGCGAACCCTCGAGGTTTAGCTGTTTGGATATCGATGTTTTCTAAAGATTCAAGCCGTCAAACACTTAACACCTTTTCCCCTACGACTTCATGACCTCCACCTTTTCCCCTCATCGCCCACCTTCTCGCACACCCTTTTGGCAACTGGCCGCCATCTGGTTACTTCTACCCGTTTTGGTGCTGACGGCGTTGCTCGCTCGTTTTGAACTGACTTATTCTGACCGCATCTATCCCGGCGTCCAGGCGCTGGGCGTTGATCTCAGCGGTAAAACCAGAGACGATGCCATGCAATTGCTTGCCGAAGCAGCAAACAATTACGATCTTCCACCCATGGCCTTACGCCATGGCGACCAGGTGTGGCCTCTCAAAGCTGAAGAATTGGGCTTATCCGTTGACGCGGACGAGTTGGTCAACCGTGCGTTCGCCGTTGGCCGCAACGGCACGGCCACGGACAATTTTGCGACGCAATGGCAGGCGTACTGGCAGGGTTATCAGCAACGCCCGCAGGTTAAAGTCCAGCCAGGAGCCATCACCACTGCCATCGGCAAACGCACGGCGCATCTCAATCAAGCGGTTACAGAGCCCAAATTGATGCTGAACGATTTGCAGGTGGTCGTTACCGCCTCTCGCCCAGGGCAGGTGGTGGATGTGGAAACCACGCGCGCCGAAGTCATTTCCCGCATCGAGTCGGGACGGGGAGGCGTGGTGGATGTCGTCGTTCACGAATTATCTGCTTCCGAAGTCGATGTCAGCGCCGGACAAGAATCGATTCAACAACTGCTGGAGCATTCGATCGTTTTGGCTGACCCTTTGGGCGAATTCCAGTTTGCCCTGGACCCCGCCACCCTTTCCGGCATGTTAGAATGGGTTCACGATGAAAACACGCCCGGCGGCTTGCGCGGCGTGGTGCAAGAGGACAAACTTAGAGATTTGATCGAGACATGGGCGTTGCAAGTGGATCGCCCGCCCCTTGACGCACGTTTCGATTTCAGCACCACGACGAACACCCTGGTCGAGCTCTCCTCCAGCGTCGATGGCTACAAGTTGAATACGGACGCCGCAGTCGCCACCATTCTCGATGCCATCGAAACGGGAAAAACACAAATCGAACTGCCGGTGGAGGTGGTGCGACCGGAGGTCGCCTCAGATGACGCCGCCAGCCTGGGCATCAAGGAATTGGTGGCGGAAGGCGCGACGCGCTTCAAAGGCTCCAGCGCTGATCGAGTCAAAAACATCGAAGTGGCCGCATCCAAATTCGTTGGCGTGGTCATCCCACCCGGAGGCTTATTCTCCTTCAACGAACACGTGGGTGACGTCACCGCCGCCAATGGTTTTGAGGATTCCCTGATTATCGCCGGAGACAGAACCGCGGTTGGGGTTGGCGGAGGCGTGTGTCAAGTGAGCACGACGGTTTTCCGCGCGGCCTGGTTCGGAGGTTTCCCCATTGAAGAGCGGTGGAATCATGGCTACGTGGTTAGCTGGTATGGCGAACCGGGGCTGGACGCCACCATCTACACGCCGACGGTGGACTTCAAATTCCGGAATACCACCGACAACTACCTACTCATCAAACCGGTGGTGAACACCGAGCAGGGCATTCTTAAGTTTCAATTCTATGGGACCAATCCCGGTTGGCAAGTGACAGCGCCCAAACCCAAAGTTTCCGATCGGGTTAGCCCGCCGCCACCGCTCTATATCGAAGACCCGAAGCTCCCGGCAGGCAAAGTCGTGCAGTTCGATTGGGCCGTCGAGGGTTTGAGCGCCCAAGCGAAACGCCAGGTGGTCGCGGCTGATGGCACTGTCTTGATCAACGAAACGCTAAAAAGCAAGTATCGCCCCTGGCAAGCGAAGTTCCGCTTCGGCCCCGGCTTCCAACCCCCCGCGAACGCCGAGGTCAAGTGGGCGAATCAGTAACCCAACCGCCGCAGGTGATCCTCATCCATGCCGAAATGATGGCCGATTTCGTGTAAAACCGTACGACGCACCTGACGTCGAATCGCTTCCGGCGTGTGGTGATTGTACACCATCGGATACATAAAAATCGTGATGCGGTCAGGTGGAACCATGCCATAATTCGTTGCGCGCCGGGTGAGAGGCACGCCCTGATACAGACCGTACAGCGCCTGCCCGGGCTTCAGGCGCACCGCCCGTCGCTGCGCGGCGGAAGGGTGCTCGGCCACGGTCACAGCCACATTATCCATGACGCTGCTGATCTCGTCAGGTAATGTCAACAAGGCTTCCTCGACGAGTTCCTGAAAATCGTCGAGCGTTATTTGTGATGGAGAAAACATCGAGCCAGCCAAAAAAACGCCCGCACTGGGTCAGTCGTGCGGGCGTCAGGTGTGAAGAAAAAGGTCGGGATCAGTCGCGATGGATGCGAGCCAGAACATCGCTGGCATCCATAATCAAGTGAGTGACGCCATCAATCTTGACCTCAGTGCCAGTGTACTTGGGGTACATGACAACGTCACCTGGCTGCAGCGGCACGTCGTCTTCATCGACTTCCGGGCCAAGTGCTACAACTTCTCCCTCTTGGGGTTTTTCTTTTGCTGTCTCGGGCAGAAAAATGCCGCTACTTGTTTGATCGGCCTGCTCGATGATTTTGATGAGGATGCGTTCACCCATAGGTTCGATCTTCATGGTTGGTTACTCCGCTATGAGATAGAATGGTTTAATTGGAAAATTGAATAACGACAGGGGAAACCTGTCAGACGACAATCAGTTTTTACGAATATCGAGCAGCTTATTGATGCGCCCCTGATCAAAGCCGACGATAACTTCTCTACCGATCTTGATCACAGGGACACCCATTTGGCCGCTCATACGCTGCATATCCCGCGCTGCCACAGGATCTTTGGAAACGTCAACCGACTTAAACTTGACGCCATTGGCGCGAAAATACTTCATGGCTCGTTTGCACCAGCCACAGGTCGGTGTTGTAAAGATGATAACTTTGGGTTGCTTGGTTTTTCCGTTGTTCCTTGCCATGTTTGATAACCTAATGCTAAAGATTTACCGGGGAAAGACTCCCTGGGCGTCAAAAACTGGCCACACAGTCGTCGCCAGCCAGTACCTTAGATGCAAACAGGCGAAGTGAAAGTTACATTAGCTTATGGTGGCTGGTATAATGTGTTTGAACCAGCGCGGTCACGTCCGACCCAGCAATATAATACGCCAAGTCGAACCAAAATGCAATTTTCTCATCTATTGCTCAAACTTGCAAACTCAACATGCCCACGATTAACAAGAACCCCTCCCTGCATTTTCTCTGGCTAGAAGTCAGTAACAGCCAACGCGCCATCGACTTCTATCGCGAAACCCTTGGTTTGCCCGTTCAAGGAGATCATGAAAGTTTCGCCACCGTCCATCTGGCCAACACCAAGCTCTATTTAGCGCCTGGCGCGCCTTTGGGAATGAATATGTACATCGCCATCGCCGTCCCCGACATCGATGCCATGCACCAACGTTTACTCGATCACAACATCGACGTAGGGCCTCCCATCGATGAGGGCTGGGCCCGGTACATCAACTTGATCGATCCGGACGGCTATCGCCTGCTCTTGCTAGAACCGGCGCATGAAGAGGAGCCTGACGCATGACCAAACAGATCATCCCCGCCATCCTCCTGTTGCTCGCCCTGATGCTGCTCCCGACCTTGCTGGCGCGCGCCCAGGCCCCAGACCAATTCCTGATCACCCTCGCCATGCCCGATAAACGAGAACGCACTGCCCTGCTGCAAGAAGGTTTCGAGGTATGGGGAGCGACGACGGATTCAATCACGGTGGCGGGAGACAGAGAAACGCTGCGGGCTTTGCAAAAAAGAGGGGAGCAGATCACCGCGGTGACGCCGCTCGCTTTCCCGCCGGATTTCGACGACTATCACGATTACGCTGAAATGGTGTCCGAGTTGCATGGATTGGCGGCCACCTACCCAGACATCACTCACCTGCAGAGCATCGGGCAATCACATCAAGGTCGAGAATTGTGGATGTTGCGCATCACCGATCGACCGCATGAAATCGAGGCGGACGAGAAAGGCATCCTTATTTACGGCGGCACGCACGCCCGCGAGCATTTGAGCATCGAGCAAGCGCTTTTCCTGGCCAACGATCTAGTGCAAAACTACGGCGTGGAGGGGGAAGCCACCAACCTGATCGACAACCGCGATATCTGGATCCTACCCAACCTGAACCCAGACGGCAGCGAATACGATATCGACCAATGGCATTCTCAACCGCCGTACTGGCGCAAAAACCGGAGAGACAATCAGGATGGGACATGGGGCGTTGATCTCAACCGCAATTTCGGCTACCGGTGGGGCTGTTGCGGCGGCAGTAGTTCGTATACGGGCTCGAACACCTATCGCGGCCCCGCCCCTTTTTCCGAGCCCGAATCTCAGGCCTTGCGAGACTTTGTCATCGCTCATCCGCGCTTGACAATGAGCTTCTCTCTACACACCTACGGAGAACTAATCCTCTACCCTTATGGCTACACCTACCTGGATCTCCCTCCCGATATGGAAGCGGACGATCTTCAGATATTCAGGGCCATGTCTTCAAAAATCGCCTCGCTGAACGGCTACACCGCCCAGCAAGCTAGCGATCTGTACGTCGTGGATGGCGAACACACCGATTGGTTTTACGGAGAACGGCGCATCTACGCCGTGACTTGGGAACTTTACCCATCCAGCTCCAATCCTGGCTTCTACCCGCCTGACGATATCATCCCCGCCCAGACGGAACGAAATCGCGCAGCTCTGCGCTACGGCGTCTCCCTGGCCGATGATCCTGCCAAAAGCGTCGGCGAGGGCGCAGACATGACCCCCCCGGCGATCCAGATCCTCACGCCGGATCAGGGCGAACAGATCTTTGCGGATGTCCCCATTCACGTCACCGTGATCATCACGGATAATGTCGACGTGACCACCGTGGAATACCTCATTGACGACAAACCCATCGCTGTGCGCAATGGCGACGATTTCTCGGCCGCGCTCACCCTGACGAGCGGAACTTATGAGCTCACAGCCCGCGCCTTCGACGCCGCTCACTGGCAAAGCCTGTCTGACCCCGTGCAACTGGACGTTATCCCCGCACAGACAATCTACCTGCCGTTATGGCGGCGCGAAACTCCTTAAAAACACCCTGAGTTCGGAATTAGTATCCTGAGTGGCGGCCGCAGTATCGTATATAGAAGGGCGCTTTCCTCGATATAGCTACGAACGGCGGTTCACGCTGCTTCTGCGTCTCCTTCCTCGTCTCCCTCTCGCTCGCTCCATTCTTGCAGCAACAGGCGAAAGATATCTGATTCGGTGATCATCCCCAACGGTTGTCCGAGGGCGTCTACAACCGGGACGCCGCCGATTTTGCGCTCAACCAAAAGCCGCACAGTGTCCAGAAGCGTGGCGTCAGGCGTCACGGTCAGGGCGGGCGTTGTCATCACTTCATCGACGGCCAGGAGGATTTCATCCTGGTCGGGCGCATAAGGGCTGGCGGTGTGATAAACCGATGTAGCTTCACGCACATCGCCGGAACTTACAATGCCGATAACGGTGTTCTCATCGTTCACAACTGGCAGGCGCCGCACATTCCGCTCTTCCATCAGGGCGGAGGCGTCAAGAATCGACGCGTTCCATTCGATGACAATTGCAGGCTGAGACATGACTTCGCGAACAAGATAGTAATGCATGGCGTTCCCCGTTGGTGAACCAAGTGAGTGAGTGGCGAGAACAAATCAGCGTTTGGGGGATTGGGTATTAAGCTTTTCGTTGGCAGTGAAAAATAGACTGCCAGATCCTCGAATCAACTCATGCCGGTTGTAATGCCTTCGTGTCGGTTTCTTTCCGAAGCAAGGCGATCAAACAATGCAGTAGATCGGTTTCGGTGATAATGCCTACCAGCTTGCCACCTTCGACGATTGGCAAACCGCCGATTTTACGCCTCTCCATGAGTTCGACGATATCAATGAGATCATCCGTGGCGGATGCGGTCACCGGATTCGGCGTCATACAGCTCCGAACCTCGATATGCTCCATTAAATAGCTATCATACCACCCTTCACGCAAAACATAAGGGGAGTTCATAGCCAAACGTAAGTCACGATCTGTGATAATCCCAATCAGTTTTCCATTTTCGACAACGGGCAACCGGCGAAATCCCCCCCGTCGCATTTTCGCCAGGGCGGCGCCGATGGCGTGGTTGGGGCCAATCGTGAATGGGTCTGGTGTCATGACATCGCGAGCGATCATGGTGAATCATGCCTCCTTAGGACCAGGAACTCAATAGCTTACAATAGTTCATCCGCTCCACACGACTCCGTTTCGCAGATTATCCTATCGTGAGTCCTTAAGGCATTTTGTCATGTTTTTGCGATGTTGACCATGATACAAATCATGTCTGGGGGTGAAATCACGAAAAATACAAAATTCCCCCCATAACACGTCATCTATCTCTGGACGGACTTTTCAAGACGCTAGCATCAGGTGTTATTGGGTGGGGAAATCGAAATCCGCCCCGATGATGAGTTGAATATCTGCTTGATCGTTCGCTCCTGCACCAGGCCTGATATTTTCGTCCACAATGGCAAATAACTCGACAAGCTGCTGCACCGTAAATGGCTTGCCACCGTAATCGATTAGCTGGGTTTGAGCGTAATCCGTGCGATCCGCTTCGCCATAACCGACCACGAAGAACCCCTGTGCGGTCAGCCATTCGCCGATCTGTAGGGCCAAATCTGGCTTCGGCGTGCCATTAAGCACAGCAATACGGGCATTTTCCCGTTCTAGTTCTATGCGGAGATCATCGGTCGGACTGGGTGGCGACACCGCTTCGGGGTTGAAGAAAGCTTCCACCGCGGGCTGGATGACATCCATCTTCGGCATCAAAACGTAAGCGCCCGAAGGTAAGATAGTGGCTTCGACCATGCTGCCATCGATCACCAGTCGTCGCATGTTGTCCGTGTTCAATTTGCGCGCCAAATTCGCCAATGTAATCTGTTGGCTCATGGGCATGTCGGTCTTGAGTGAATCGGACAGTGCGTTGAGCAGCGCCGGCATGCGGGAGATCAAATGCGGCAATTCATCAGCACTGAGCACCTTGTCCTTGGCGGCGACCAACACTTGTTGCTGTCGTCTCATACGCCCAAAATCGGTGTCCTGATGTCGAGTGCGGGCGTATTTCAACACAGTGTCGGCATCCATGCAGTAATGCCCGGCCTCGATATAGAAAGGATCGTAACCGTAATTGTCGTCGGGGAACTCGGGATCATCGATCGTGTAGGGCACGTCAATTTCAAGACACCCGATTTCTTCCAGCAATGTGCGGAATCCCTCGAAGTTGATGCGCACGTAATAATGAACGGGCTGGCCCAAAAACAACGAAACGGTCTCTTTCGCCAGCGTGGGGCCATCACCGCTATAATTTGGATCAGAGTCGCCGATGAAATGGGCGGCATTGATGCGCGTTTCCCGCGGAATGACGGTAGGGACAGTCACCCAGAGATCTCTGGGCAAAGACAACATGCCAACATTGCCTGTTTTGGGATCGATGTTGAGCAGGATCATCGTGTCCGTGCGATAGGATCCCTTCTCGCCCGGGCGCTGATCGATCCCCAAGAGCAAAATGTTAATCGGTTCCTGCTCGTTCCAGATCGGGGCGAGTAACGCCGATAGCGACGATTGCGAATCCGTTGTATCGACTTGCGTCTGCACCGAAGCGTCTGCACCGGCATCGCCGCCTGGCACGATAGCATCTGCGGTGACGGGCGCGGGATTACTTCGCATCTGCGGAGCATTGAGCACAATGGTGCGCGCCGTCTGGAAGAACAGATAGCTGGCATAACCAAAGGCTGCGAGAAAAACCAGTAACAGAGCCCCCAAGAAAACGCCCGAGAACAGCATCGGACGGCGGGGTTTCGGATCATGATATTCGGGTTGTTGTAGCTGAGTCATACCCAATAGTCTAGCGCGCGTGACAACAACACGCAAACTCTGTAGATCTCGGCAGAATGTCAGTGAAGCTCAGCAGCGCCACGTGATGCATGAGGTGGCGAAGCCACACCCAAATGCCAGCGTTTTGCGTATTGCGCGTTCCGTCATGTCATCACCAAGAGAATAAAATACACAACACACATTTTGCGGAGTAACTTCGTGTTGCGTGATGGCCACCAAACAAAACACACAATACTCAATCGTTTGTCTCGATGGGCGGCAAAGACACCTGGAAGAGACTTGATTCCGTCAGGGCGTAAAGGTAATTGGACACTTCATCGACGTAAATGTCCTGCAGATCCCTAAGAACGCCGGGATGGTCGACCGGGGTCAACTGCTGTAGCAATTTACCCTGCTTGTCAAAAACCAGGATACGATCACTACCTGCATCGGCGATATAAAGACGCCCACCAGGCGCTTCAACATCATTTGCCCAGATGGCCACAGCATCGCTGAGTGATGGATTCACATCATCCAGGGCAAACGATTCCTGGATGCCCGCAAAATATTTCAGGACTGTGCCGTTCGGATGCAGCAACCACACAGAGCCATCGATGGTCAAATCAATGACATTGTTGAGGTTGATGCTGGCATCCTCGGCGAAATAGGGTTCAGGCTCAACGGTATAGCTTTCGCCGCTGGGCCGATAGCGCCACAACTGGGAAGCGGTTGTATCCATCAGATAGAGGTTGCCCGCGTAAAAATTCATGTCTTCCACGAATCCCAGGTCACTATTCTCTGCCAGTGTAACATTGACCGGCCCCAGAGCGTCGCTGATTTCGAAAAGCTGGTTGCTGCGGTCGAGCACCAACGGCCCGCTGGATGTGCGGTTGCTCATGGCCGGGGCCCAGACCGCTTCCGCTAGCTCACCCGTACGACGCCCTCCGACCGTCACGCCAGACTGGAGCAGCAATTCGGGGGCGCCATCGCCTGCCAACCGGTCGCCGGTCGCCTCATCCAATTGATAACGCTCAAATACATCTCGCCCGCTGTCCAACACATAGATATTCAGACCGTGAACCAACACGTCATGCGGCTCTCGGTCTGGTTCGGTAAAGGTGATCAAAGGTTGATCAAAACCAGCGAGCAAGGGCTGAACGTGATTAATCTCCGCCGTCACCTCCAAAATCTCGGCTCGCAAGGCAGTGACATCCGGGTGCTCCGGGAAAAATTGCTCCGCCTGGTCGAGTTGCTCTCCCGCCGCTTCCAGATAGCGCCGCGCCTGGTTTTCATCCGTTGTCGAACGGGCCGCTTCCAAATTCACGCGCGCGCCCCCCATGAATTTGTTGAAGAATTGGATGCGCTGTTGTCCCTGGTAGTACCAGGTTCCGGCCGCAATGGCGGCAACAGCAACAGCCAGAATAATTACAATTGCCAATACAAAGGGAATACGGCGCACCGTCTTTCGCTTTTTCTTGGCTGGTTTTGCTTCCTTTTGGGGACGCTCCTTCCGGGACCGGCGCAGACGCGCGCCCAACCCCGCCATCACGCCCGCCGCCTTCTCCTTTTTATCCGGCGCCTGGCGCTGGGGCTGTTTCGGTTCTTGTTTGGCGCTGTCCCAATAGGCCTGTTCCTCCTCCCATCTGCCCGGCTTGGCCGCAGGAATGGCAGCGCTGGGTTTGGCCGCCACCGTTGCGGCGCCAGCAGCCGCGACAGGCGCTGGCCCCGCCGCTGGTTTTGACTCCTCGCCCAGCGTGACCACCAACACCGCCAGCGCTTCCGGCGCGTCGATGCCAATGCCGGCCATCTGATCGGCCACGACCTGGGCTCGCGGCGTTCTTGTCGCCTCCAGCATCAAGGGGACTTCCAGGTAGTTGGCCCAGGCGCTGTTCATCGCCACGATCACCACGCCGGGATGTCCCGCCACACGGCCGATCTCAATCGAAGGCAGCTCCTCATCGCCCAGCGGCACATAGTTTTC
>DUEF01000059.1 GCA_011176555.1 Caldilineae bacterium | reverse complement strand
GACGTGCAATTGCCCGGCATGTTGTACGTCGCGTTCGTGCGCAGCGACTACGCGCATGGCCGTATCCTCAGCATCGATACCGAATTTGCCCGCGAGATGGATGGCGTTGTCGCCATTTACACCGCCGAGGATCTGGGCGATTACTGGCAGCACGGCCCCCTGTTGGTCTCGCCGCCCCCGAACATCAAAGACCTCGAATTCCACACCCGCACCCACGTGCCTCTGGCCAAAAACAAGGTGAATCATGTGGGCGAACCGATTGTCCTCATCGTGGCCGAGAGCCGCTACATCGCCGAAGACGCAGCGGAAGCGGTTTTCGTCGATATCGAGCCGCTGGAAGCGGTGGTGGATCTGGAAAAGGCGTTGGAGTCGGGCGCACCCATCATCCATGAGGGCCTGGACTCGAATCTGGCCTCGCACGTGGTGCAGCAAAAGGGTGATTACGAGGCGGCCAAAGCACAGGCGGATCTGGTGATCAGCCGCCGATTTTACTACGACCATGGCATAGCCGCGGCCATGGAAAACCGGGGCGTGGTGGCTGATTGGGACAGCAAAACGCGGCGAATGACGATCTGGGACACCACCCAGGCTCCCATCCCCATCCGCAATGGCCTGGCCGCCATGCTGGGCCTCTCCGAATCACAGGTGCGGGTGATCGCGCCCTTTATCGGCGGCGGCTTCGGCCCCAAGGCGATGATGTTCTATCCCGAAGAGGTGCTGATCCCCTGGGTTTCGATGCAGCTCGACCGTCCGATCAAGTGGATCGAGGATCGTCGCGAGAATTTCCTCGCTACCACCCACGAGCGGGATCAGATCCACTGGTCGGAACTGGCGCTGCGCAAGGATGGCAAGATTCTGGGCGTGAAGGACACCTTCATCCATGACAGCGGCGCTTACGACACCTACGGCCTCACCTGCCCGATCAATAGTCAATGCACGCTGCTCGGCTGCTACGACATTCCCGCCTATCTTTCCGAGTTCAAAGTCGTTTTCACCAACAAGATGTTTGTCATGCCCTTCCGTGGCGCGGGCAGGCAGCACGGCGTCTATGTGATGGAGCGCCTGCTGGACATCGCGGCCAGGGAACTGGGCATGGATCGCAATGAAATTCGCCGCATCAACTACATCCCGCCCGACAAATTCCCCTACAACAACGAGATCATTTACCAGGATTTCGTGCCGTTGGTGTACGACAGCGGCAATTACGAACCGGCCCTGGACAAGGCGCTGGAAATTATCGGCTACGAGCAATTTATCAACGAAGAGCAGCCGAGACTGCGCGCGGAGGGACGTTATGTCGGCATCGGCGTCGTCTCCTACGTCGAGGGCACGGGCATTGGGCCTTACGAGGGCGTGCGGGTGCAGGTGGAAGCCACGGGCAAGGTGAATGTGGCAACCGGCATCGGCACGCAAGGGCAGGGGCATTTCACCTCCTTCGCCCAGATCGTAGCGGATCAGGTCGGCGTCGACGTGAAGGACATTTATCTGGTGACCGGCGACACCGACCGCTTTCACTGGGGCACGGGCACTTTCGCCAGCCGAGGGGCCGTGGTGGCGGGCAATGCCATCCACGCCGCGGCCAATGCCGTGCGCGAACGCATCCTGGAGCTGGCCAGCCGTAAACTGGAGGCGTCCCCCGAAGACCTGGAAATCGTTGATGGCATTGTGCGCAACGCCAAACACCCCGAATTTTCGATTGCATTGAAGGATCTGGCCGCCGAGGCGAATCCGTTGCGCGGGGCGGTGGTTCCTGGCACCATACCTGGCCTGGAGGCCACCGATTACTTTGGCCCGGAACGCGGCGCGACCGCGAGTGGCGTTCATGCCATGATTGTGGAAGTTGATCCGGAAACGATGATGATCGACATCAAACGTTACATCGCCGTGCACGATTGTGGCACAGTTATCAACCCCCTTATTGTCGATGGGCAGATGCACGGGGGCATCGCTCAGGGCATTGGCGACGCCTTTTACGAAAAAGCGATCTATGATGAGAACGGTCAAATGCAGAACGCGTCGTTGATGGACTACCTGGTCCCCACCTCCATGGAAATCCCGCCCATCGAGGTTGCCCATATCGAAACCCCTTCTCCCCTGAACCCACTCGGCACCAAAGGCGCAGGTGAAGCGGGCGCTATTCCCACCGGGGCGCTATTTTCTCAGGCCATCGAAGACGCCCTGGCCGAATTCAATATCGAAGTGCTCGAAAATCCTCTCAGCCCCAATCGCCTGTTCGAGTTGATACAGGAGGCGAAGGGGAAATAATCGATATCGGGTATTCCCAGAAGTCGAACAATACCCAATAGTCGGTGCCGGTTAGAAAAGCTTCCCCTGAGATTGACAAGCCCCCACTGATACTATATGATTCGACCGCTTGTTGAGAGGTGTTCGTGGGTTTTTCAACACGCAACACGCAATACGCAACATGGTTCTGTACGCTTGGTTTTCAACCCTTCCCAACCACCCAACTCAAAGGAGAAGTGCACCATGAACAAGAAGTTCTATCTGTTGTTGTTGACGCTGGTGCTGGCGAGTCTGTTCGTTGCGGCTTGCCAACCAGCAGCGGAGCCAGCGCCGGCCCCCACCGAGGCCCCAGCAGTTGCCACTGAAGCCCCTGCCGCCACTGAGGCTCCCGCCGCAACCGAGGCGCCAGCCGAGGCCGAGGGCGCAACCCTGGCCATCGAACACTTCAGCATCATCGAAGGCACCACTTGGTCGGGAGCGCACGACCGCGCGGGCAAGCGCATCGCCGAAAAATATGACAACGTAGACTACGTCTACCGCGAGGAAGTCGGCCCCGATCTCACCGTTCCTTATGCCGAAGAGTTGATCGCCGATGGCGCAGACATCGTCGTCGGCAACGCCGAGTTCATGGGACTGCCCCTGAAAGACATCGCCGACAAGTATCCCGATGTTTATTTCGTTTCGATCATCGCCAGTGATCTGACCACGAAACGGAACTTCATCCGGCTGTTCCCGCGGCAATACCAGGCGCTGTACCTGGAAGGCCTTGTCGCCGGTGCGCTGACCGAGACCGGTAATATCGGCATCGTCTCGGCGTTCCCCTCGGGCCAGGTCATTCGCCGCCAGGCGGGATTTGTCTTGGGTGTGCAGGATGCCGCGGAGATGCTTGGCAAAGACGTCAATGTGTATGTGAAATATGCCGGTGACTGGTATCTTCCCCAGGAAGAACGCGACATCGCCGCCACCCTGGTTGATCAGTACAAAGTCGATGTCCTCACCCAACAGACCGATTCCGGCTCTCCCCTGGACGTGGCCACCGAAAAGGGCGTCTGGTTCGTCGGCAAAGATATGGACATCGTCGGCTTTTACGGCTGGTCCAACACCGACACCGTGGCGATTTCGTTCGACACCCGTTGGGAAGTGCTCTACGACCAGATCGTGCAAGAATGGCTGGCCGGTGAGAAGAACCCCGAGACGGTCTTGTACCTGGGCATGGACAGCAGCATGACCCTGGCCGACGGCACGGAAGTCGCTACCGTCGATATTATGAACGACAACAAGGTGGGCGTCGACGCCATCAGCCCCAAAGCGCTGCCTATGATCCCGCAGGAAATCGTCGATCTCGTCGCCCAGCGGCGTGAGCAAATGATGAAGGGGGAATGGGATCCCTTCACCGAGCACGCTTTCATCAGCAACGGCACTGGCCTGGAACTGGAAGGCCTGCCCATCCCCGATAAGGGAACCGAAGTCAAACCGGCCGGGGAAGAACCGACCGCCGAATGGTTGCTCGGCGAGTTCAACTTCGACCTGGAAGGCACGCAGGTGCTTGAGTAGTCAGAGGAAATAGTAGACAAGTAGGCAGGGAATCAGTAGACAAGTAGAGCTCAACGATTACAGTTGTGGCCTACTTGTCTGCCTGTCTACTTGTCTGCTCAATTCGTCAACGTTCAACCAGCTACTTGCTCCCCACAGGAAATGACTCAGTGCAAACAGGGATTTTAGCAGGGATAAAGCATGGCGAAACAGTCCTGGAAACGAGAGGCATCACCAAACGGTTTCCGGGCGTGCTAGCCAACGACCACATCGATTTCGAGATGAAGGCGGGCGAAGTTCACGCCATTTTGGGCGAGAACGGCGCCGGGAAAAGCACCTTTATGAATATCCTCTTCGGGCTCTTGCAACCCGACGAAGGCGAAATCTACGTGGCCGGGAAAAAGGTCAAATTTCATTCGCCCTTGGACGCCATCGAACTGGGAATCGGCATGGTGCACCAACATCGCAAGCTGGTGTCCGCGCACACCGTGCTCGAAAATATCATCCTCGGGCATCCAAACGCGGGGCGGATATTGAATCTGAAAAAGACGGGGGAAGAGATAGATGCGCTTTGCCAGAGATATGGTTTCAAGATCGATCTCAAGGCGAAGGTCTGGCAACTGTCTGAAGGCGAAAAACAAGTGGTGGAGATTTTGAAAGCCCTTTATCGCGGGGCCAAAATTTTGATCCTGGACGAACCGACCTCGGCGCTGGCCCCGCCCGAAGTGGATAAACTCCTGGCTTCGATCGAGGCGATGACAGGCGACGAGCTCGCCATGATTCCCTTCATCACCCACAAACTCCCCATCGTACTTTCGACCAGTGACCGGGTGACGATTCTGCGGCGGGGGCGAGTCACCGCGCGGTTGGAGACGAAAAACGCCACCGAACGCAGTCTGGCAAAAGATATGGTAGGCCGCGAAGTCGTTTTCCGGCTGGAAAGCGTGGAAGTGGAGAAAGGGCCGCTCGTGCTCGAAGTGGAAAATCTCTCCACCCGCAACGACAAAGGTGCGCTGGCCCTGAATGGCGTCTCTTTCTCGATTCGCGAGGGCGAGATCTTCGGCATCGCCGGCATCTCCGGGAACGGGCAGCAGGAATTGGCGGAAGTGCTGGCGGGGCTACGCAAGGCGGAGGGGGGCAAAGTGATGCTTGAGGGTAAAGACATCACACACGCCTCCAGCCTGGAAAGATGGCAGACAGGCGTGGGCTACATTCCAGCCGAACGCGTCGATGTGGGTTCGATTGGCGACTTCACCTTGGTCGAGAATGTGGCGATGAATTACTATTTCGACCATGAATTCTCGCGCTATGGCGTCGTGGATTACAAGAAAATGGGCGCGCTCACCGAGGAAATCATCGAGGAATTCAGCGTGGCGACGCCAAGTGCAGACACGGTGGGGAAAAACCTGTCTGGCGGGAATCTGCAAAAGCTCATCCTGGGCCGGGTCTTTTCACGCAGGCCGCGGCTTCTGATCGCCAATCTCCCCACCCAGGGGCTCGATGTGGGGGCCATCGAATTCGTGCAAAACAAGTTGATCGAAGCGAAAAAGGAACGCGCGGCGGTTCTCCTCATTTCCGAGGACCTGGATGAGGTCTTGTCGCTAAGTGATTGGGTGGCTCCGATTTACGAAGGAGAATTTATGGGTGTCATCCCCGGAAAAGAGGCCGAAAAAGACAGTGTCGGCGCGATGATGGCCGGTTCACGGCTGGAGGAGGTGGTGGCATGAAAGTCGGTGGTTATGAAGTGAAGTTGGAGAAGCGCATCCTCTTGCCTGGCTGGAAGGCCGCGGCCATCTCCATCCTGGCGATATTCGTCGCCCTCTTTCTGTTCGGTTTCATCTTCCTGCAAGACGGGGTCAATCCCCTGGTTGCCTATCGCGAGATCTTCTCGTACGCTTTTTTTAATCCTTTCGGCTTTCCTCTGACCATCAACCGTTTCATTTTTTTGTTGTTGGCCACCTACGCCTTCATCATTCCCTTCCGCGCCGGGCTCTGGAACATCGGCATGCCCGGACAACTTTATTTTGGGGCTTTGGGCGCTTATGCGGTGGTGTTCGCGCTGGGGGGGCATCTCTCTCGAACGGCTGCTCTCTCCCCCATCATCGTCATCCCCCTGATGTTGCTCGGCTCGGCCCTGGCCGGGGCTGGTTATGGGGCCATTGCCGGATTTCTGAAGGGAAAGTACAACATCAACGAAATCGTGGTGACGATGATCCTGAATTTCATCGCTTTCTGGCTGGTCGCGTTCATGATCAAGGAAGGCGGGCTCTTCATGAATCCGGGCGGGCGGGGCGAGAGTTTCGAGTTGCCGGATTCGCTCCATGCACCACTCGTTGGAGGCACGCCGTTTACGATTCTCCTGGCGTTGGGCCTGGCGGTTTTGCTGTACTGGGTCTTCGCCAAAACCCGCATCGGTTATCAGATCAAGGCCTACGGCCTTAGCCCCGCCGCAGCCAAATACGCCGGCATCAGTTCGTTCAAGATACCGCTTCTGGTTTTCATCCTGGGCGGCGCTATCGCCGGTTGGGCCGGATACCACTATTTCGCGGCGGTTCCCGGCGTCTTCAAGATCTCCCGAAACTATGGATTTTTCGGCGATCTGGCTTTCTACGGTCTCATCGCCGGCCTGATCTCGTTGGGCAACTCGCTGACGGCGATTCCGGTGGCGTTGCTTTTTGCGGGATTGTCGGTCGGGGGGCGTTTCGTGCAGGGCAAGCTGCACATGGGCTTTGGCCTGGATTACGCGCTGCTCGGCGTTTTGATGATTACGCTTGTCATCTTCCAATTCTTTTATCGCAATAAAATCGTTTGGGAAAAAATAGAAAAGGAGCGTTTAGATGTGGGAATTTCTCGCTAGAAGTCTGGAAGCATCGACGATTTTCACGGTTGCCGCGCTCGGCGAACTGATCGGCCAGCGCTCGGGCGTTTTGAACGTTGGCATCGAGGGCGTCATGCTGTTTGGCGCCACGCTGGGATTCATCGCTGCCCAAACCACGGGGAGTTATGTCATTGGCTTCCTGGTGGCGATTGGCATCGGCGCTTTTCTCGGCTTGCTGCACGGCTTTTTCTCCATCACCCTGGGCGGCGATCAAGTCGTCAGCGGCATGGGCATCTGGATCCTCGGTTTCGGGCTCACCACCTACATCGGTAATCCCTACACCGGGCCTCTGGGCATGGAGCGCATCCCCACCATCTTCGGCGTTTCCCCGTTCTTTTACGTCGCTATCATCCTGGTGGCGGTGACGTGGTTCGTGCTTTCGAAGACGAGCCTGGGCCTGCGCATCCGTTCGGTGGGCGAGAATCCCGCGGTGGCCGCGGTTTCCGGCATCAGCGTCACGAAGACGCGCTATCTCACCGTCATCGTCAGCGGCATGTTGATGGGCTTTGCCGGGGCCATTTACTCATTGGATTACAACCCGGTCTGGAATTACAATTTCATCATGGGTTGGGGTTTCATCGCCCTGGCGCTCGTCTTTTTCTCGATGTGGAATCCCTGGATCTTGCTGGGCGGCTCGCTGCTTTTCGGCAGCCTGTGGCAGCTTTCACTCAACCCGCAACTCTTGCTCCCCGGCGTCTTTTCTCGCTACATCTGGCGCACGGTCCCCTTTGTCATCACCCTGGGCGTCTTGCTAATGATGTCAACCAAATGGTTCCGAACCAAGTGGGGCGCGGCCAAACCGGCAGCGCTGGGGGAGCCGTACAGTCCGGAGTGACGCTGGGGGGATATTGGGTACTGGATATTGGATAATGGATCGCAGCGCCCAATACCCAATACCTAATATCCGGTATCCAATACCCCTCTTTTCAAACATTATGACCAATCCTCAACCTCTAAACGGAATCCGCGTTCTCGACATGACCGAAGCCATGGCCGGGCCTTATGCCGGCATGATGCTTGGCGATTTGGGCGCGGATGTGATCAAAATCGAACGCGCGGGCGTGGGAGACAGCTCGCGGGGGTGGGGGCCGCCCTTTGTCAACGGCGAAAGCGCTTATTTTCTCAGCGCTAACCGCAACAAACGCAGCCTCACGCTCAACCTCAAACAGGACGCGGCGAAAGATATTTTCCACAGCCTGGTGCGGCGGAGCGACGTCTTCCTGGTCAACCAACCCCGGCTGGCCTCGCTGCAACGCCTGCAAGCTGATTACGACACCCTCAGCGCCCTGAATCCCCGCCTGATCTACTGCTCGATCACTGGCTACGGCATGACCGGGCCTTACGCGGGGCGGGGCGGCTACGATGTCGTCACCCAGGCGGAGTCGGGCCTGATGGCGCTGACCGGCGAACCGGACGGCCCGCCCATGCGCTATCCCAGCCCCATCAGCGATATCACCGCGGGGGTTTACGCGGCCTTTTCCATCGTCACCGCGCTGTACGCCCGCCAACAGACGGGCCAGGGCCAGTTCATCGACACCGCTCTGCTGGATTCCCAACTTTCGTGGCTGACCAACATCGCCGGGAGCTACTTCGCCACCGGCCAACGTCCGCCCCGCCTGGGCAATTACCACCCCACGATCACGCCCTACGAGACCTTCGAGGCCGCGGACAAGTCCTTCATCATCGGCGTGGGCACGGAACGGCTGTGGGGTCGCTTCTGCGACGCCCTCGGCGTAGCCGACGCGCTCGGCGCGGACGCTCGCTACGCCACCAACGCCGAGCGTATGAAGCACCGCCCCGAGCTTCATGCTGAACTCCAGGCTATTTTCTCCACCCAACCAGCCGAGCACTGGCTGAATATGTTCCGCGCCATCGG
>DUEF01000058.1 GCA_011176555.1 Caldilineae bacterium | reverse complement strand
CGCATACAACTGGCGGCCGGCAGCAGTGAGGTCGCCCCCTTGCAACCAGGTGAAAATATCCGTCTGCAGACAAGGACATTCGTAACGGAGGGTGAGGTTCGGCGAGTCGATTTTGGCCCCGTCATTGGCGGCTCACCATCGATTCATTACGCCGAATTGCTGCTCAGGGTTCGTCGCACGACGGCGGCCGATGTGGATGAGAATGCCAACCACCCATGAGTGACCAATCAATGACGACGGATCAGCCCGCTCTGGAGCAAAATAGTGCAATGACAGCACAGCAAACGAGCGATTTCCAGGCGGATCAAGTCACCACCATCGCTGGTGGGCATTTCGTCCACGACACGTACAGCGCTTTTCTGGCACCCCTGTTGCCACTACTGAAATCGAATCTGGGGCTCAGCTATACGTTGGTGGGCAGCTTGGCGGTGTTCATGCAGTTGCCCAGCTTGCTCAATCCCTTCATCGGCTATCTGGCCGACCGTATCAGCCTGCGCTATTTCATCATCCTCGCCCCCGCCATTACCGCCACGCTGATGAGCAGCATCGGTCTGGCATCTGATTACGTGACCCTGGCGCTGCTCTTGTTCACCACTGGCCTCAGCATCGCCGCGTTCCACGCCCCGGCGCCGGCGATGATCGGTCGAGTGGCAGGCCCGAAGGTGGGAACAGGCATGAGCATTTTCATGGCGGCGGGCGAGTTGGCGCGCACGGTGGGGCCTATCGTCGCGGTGGCTGGCGTGAGTTGGTTTGGTTTGGAAGGCATTTGGCGGCTGGCTGTGGGGGGGTGGTTGATGTCCGGCATTCTCTACTGGCGACTACGCCATATCTCAGCCCGACCATCGCAATTACGCAAAGCGCCCCTGGCCGAGATCTGGCCCACGGCCCGCCACGTATTCCCCACCCTGATCTGGCTGATGACGGGGCGTGTATTCATGGTGGCGGCACTGACCACGTATCTGGCCATTTTTGTACGGGATGAGTTGGGGGGCAGTCTCTGGCTGGCGGCGATCTCCCTGACCATACTGGAGGGAGCGGGCGTGGTCGGGGCCTTGCTCAGCGGCACACTCAGCGATCGTTTTGGACGCAAACGGGTGCTGCTGGTGCTGCTCGGCCTCGCGCCAATCCTGATGCTTCTCTTTCTCTATGGCCCGACCTGGCTCACCATCGCCAGCCTGATCGGCCTGGGCCTGACCGCTATCTCGCCCCAGCCGGTGTTGCTGGCCCTCGTACAGGATGAATTCACCGAGCACCGGGCGCTGGCCAATGGCACCTTTCTCGCCCTCAGTTTTCTGATCCGGGCCCTGGGCATTTGGTTGGTGGGCATGGTCGCCGACCACTACGGCATGAGCAATGCTTTTCTGTTCGCCTGCATCCTCGCCTTCCTCAGTCTCCCGGCCGTTTTCTTTCTGCCCCCGCGGCGTCGGCCAGCCTGACCTGAAAACGTCATGAATCGTGAGGAGGGTCATAGCGCCTCCAGGTGAAAATTGGTAAAATAGGGGCGTCGGTCTTTTCGTCACCGTTTCGATAGGGAGGTTTCCGATGTCGCATCAATGGCTGGCGTCTGCTCTGTGCCTGGGATTACTCATCTGCGCGGCCTGTGCGCCCCCACCTGCATCGACGCCGAGAGAGAGAATCACTACGCCTCCGAGTGAGGAAACGGCGGTCGATCCCTACCTGGAAACGCGGCTGCAAATGGTGGAGAGGACGATGCGCAGCCGGGGAATCAAGGATGAACGGGTGCTACGGGTGATGGAAACGACGCCCCGCCACGAGTTTGTGCCCGAGCGTTATCTCAATCAGGCCTACGCCGACCATCCCCTCCCCATCGGCCACGGTCAGACCATCTCCCAGCCCTACATCGTGGCGCTAATGACCGAACTCCTGCAGCTCGAACCGGGTGACAAAGTGCTGGAGATCGGCACAGGGTCGGGCTACCAGGCGGCGGTGTTGGCCCAGTTGGTGGACGAAGTCTGGACCATCGAAATCATCCCCGAACTGGCGGAACAGGCTGAACAGCGCTTCCGTCGTCTTGGCTACGCCAACTTGCACACCCGTACCGCCGACGGCTACTACGGTTGGCCCGAAGCAGCGCCCTTCGATGCCATCATCGTCACCGCTGCGCCCGACCATATTCCTCAACCCCTGCTCGATCAACTGACGCCGGACGGACGGCTGGTGGTTCCTGTGGGGCCGCCCGGCGGCTACCAGACCCTTTGGCAACTGGTGCGAGAAGGAGAAGATGTCCGGGCCTACAATATCGGTGGGGTGCGCTTTGTGCCGCTGGTCGGCGGCGGGCAAAGCGGAGGGGATTACGAAGATCGGTTTGGCGAGGGGGAACAGCGCTGATACTGAGTGCTGGATTTGGCGGCGAATCCACAACCCAGGTGATCGTGGAGTGAATTCTGGTCTGGCGCGGGATGATCTGGGAGTGTAATCCATTTGACACATCTGTCACACAATGATAAGGTGGCTGTCGTCAGACGATTATCGTTCGTTCTTTTCGTTTTCCTGGGGGCCATAAATGCTGGTTGAACGACCTCAACCCATTGCCAGGCAAGTCACGAAAATCATAAGTGAGCGGATTCGGGGACAGGACTACAGTCCGGGTGAACGATTGCCGTCGGAAAGTGATCTGGCGGAAGAACTCGGCGTCAGTCGCGCTACGGTGCGATCGGCATTAGGAAAATTGGCGGCGGAGGGGCTGGTGCTTCGCAAACAGGGGGATGGGACGTATGTCAATCAACATATCATCGACGTGCCAACGCGCATGGGCGCCATGTGGGATTTTGTTCGTCTGATCGAGAACATCGGTTATGCAGCGGCGACTCAGATGCTTGAGAGTGACATCCGACCGGCGACCGCACAGGAATCCGCTTTGCTGAGAATCACCACCGGCAGTAACGTCATCACCCTGAAACGACGCTTTTCGGCGGATGGAAAACCTGTGATTCTTGTCAATGATTCATTTCCGGCCTCTCTTTTTGATGATCCCACCAAAGCGCTCGAACAGATCGAAGGTGAATTGCCTCTCCGTGAATTGCTCTGGCAAAAGTGTCGGCAAGCCATCGCCTACGCCATCATCAACATCAAAGCCGTCCTCCCCGGTGAGGACGCGATACAATTACTCGAACGAGACGACTCCGCACCATTACTGAAGCTGGAGCAGGTGTTTTACAACAACGACAACCTGCCGATTCTCTATAGCGTCAGTTGCTACGACGATAAAACTCTGGGATTGCGTTTAGTGCAAACCTGGGTGTGAACAACCGCCACCACCCGAAAGTCAACAGTCACAAAAACGAGGGTTGCCATGTCAAAATTCAGAATCAGTCGGTCGTTTTGGGACAAACTAATCGATGCGTCGCTGCCGTTGCTGGCCGTGTTAGGCGCGTTCGCCGTGGGCGCAGTCATCCTCTGGCTGCAAGGCGTCAATCCCCTGGAAGCCTACAAAGCCATGATCGTGGGCGCTTTCGGCAGCAAAAACGGCCTCGCCGACACCCTGGTCAAATCCGTGCCCCTGATGTTGGTGGCGCTGGGCATCGCCATCGCCTTCCGGGCCGGCATGATCAACATCGGCGCTGAAGGCCAGCTTATCGTCGGGGCGCTGCTGGCGACATTTGTCGGGCTGCAATTGGGCGACAAGATCCCGGGTTTCGCGGGCATCATCCTCATCTTGTTGGCCGGGGCCTTCATGGGCGCGGTCTGGGGCGCGATCCCGGGCTATCTGAAAGCGCAACTGGGGGTGAACGAGATCCTCAGCACGATCATGATGAACGCCATCGCCATTCAGGTCGGGTATTATCTGTTGCGCGGGCCCATGATCGATCCGGCGGAGGTGGCGGCCGGCACCAACATCCCCCACTCGGCGCGGCTGCCCAAAAATCTGGACATGCCGCGCTTCACCGATTTGGCGCAATCGCTGGGATTCACGGAAAAGGCCAAGGATTTGGGGTTGCAGGGCTACATCTCCGAGATTTACGGTGTTTTGGCGGAGCCAACCAGATTGCACAGCGGCTTCCTGTTCGCCATCTTTATGGCCATTCTCGTCTATATTTTTCTGTGGCGCACCACCATCGGCTATCGCATCCGTTCTGTTGGCCTGAATCCTCACGCTTCTCGCTATGCCGGCATGAACGTGAAGGGCACGATGGTCTTGTCCATGACCCTGTCCGGGATGTTCGCGGGGCTGGCGGGGGCAGTGGAGATCGTGGGGCTGCACCATCGCATGTTCGAGCCCACCGCGGTCTCAGCCGGATATGGCTTCACCGGCATCGTGGCCGCGCTTTTTGGCGGCCTGCACCCGTTGGGCATCATCCCCTCATCCATCCTCTTCGGGGGCCTGCTGGTCGGGGGTGACAAGATGCAGCGGGCCATGCAGGTTCCGCAGGTGCTGATCATGGCCATCCTGGGCCTGGTGGTGCTCTTCGTCGTCAGCACCGATTACTTCGTACACAAACGGCAAAATCGCCGAGTTTCCGTTGAGACTTCCTCTTCCGATGATTTGTTCGATGACACGACGCCCGCCCCAACGACTGCGGAGGTGAACGCATGATACAAGAACTGACAATCATGGCTATTCTTTTGGGCATCATCCACTCCGGCATCCGCTTGGCGACGCCGTACCTGTTCGCGGCGCTAGGCGAGATGTTCGGCCAACGTTCCGGCGTATTGAACCTGGGCGTAGAAGGCATCATGCTCATGGGTGCGTTTTTTGGATTCTATGTGCTCTTCAAGACCGGGAATCCCTGGCTGGGCATGGGCGCCGCCGCCGTCGTTGGCATTTTGATGGGGCTATTGATGTCGGTCGTCAGCATCACCCTTCAAGCAGAACAGGGGATCAGCGGCATCGGCCTGTACATGTTCGGTCTGGGCATGTCCAGCTTGCTTTTCAAAACGATGCTGGGGACGGTTGAAGGCGCACAAGGTTTTTCCGAATTGAGATTCTGCATCACAGACAGTTTCTGCCTGGCCGACATCCCCATCCTCGGCGATATTTTCTTCAGCCATAGCGTTATCACCTACGCCGCTTTCGCCCTGGTCCCGATCTCCATCTGGATTCTGAACAAGACCACTTGGGGCTTGAAAATCCGGGCGGCCGGTCAAAACCCGGAAGCCGCCGATTCGTTAGGCGTTAGCGTTACGGCTGTTCGCTATGCTTCCGTCATCCTGGGATCTGCATTGGCGGGCATTGCCGGGGCGTCGCTTTCCATTTCGCTCCTGGGCATTTTCCAGGAAAACATGACTGCCGGCATGGGCTTCATCGCCGTCGCCCTGGTCTATTTTGGTGGCTGGTCACCGGTGGGCATATTAGCCGGAGCCTTGCTGTTTAGCATCATCAACGCCTTGCAACTCTGGGTGCAGGTGCTCAATCTGCCCATTCCCTCGGATATGGCTGTCATGCTACCCTACATTATTACCATCATCGCCCTGGCCGTTCCTTTCCGGCGAGCAGCATCGCCGGCAGCTTTGGGGAAACCGTTTGCGCGGGGGGAGAATTAGATCGGTATCAGGTATTGGATATTGGGTATTCAAGCGCATCCCGCTCATCCGCCAATACCCAATATCGAATACCTGTTACCCTCCATCGGCGAACATTTCATCTTCACAATCACTTTTCAACAACCACCCTTTCACTCAACTCACGGAGAAGAAAAATGCAAAAACGTTACTGGATTATGGCCCTTCTGCTGGTCTTCGCCCTGGCGCTGGCCGCTTGTGGCGGCGGCGCGGCCGAACCGGAACCCACCAAAGCCCCCGTCGCTGAACCTACCGAGGAACCCGCCACGGAGCCCACTCAGGAAGCTGTGGAGGATGTCGCCGCGGAAGCAGATGTCAGTGGCATCGAGAAAGTGCGGGTCGCCATCGTGCTGCCCAGCACCATCACCGATCTGGCCTGGAGCCAGGCGCTCTACGACGCCCTGGTGCGCATTCAGACCAAAATGGGCGGCGAAGAGATGATGGAAATCGCCTACACCGAAAACATGTGGAACGTCACCGACGCAGCCTCCGCCATCCGCGACTATGCCGACAGCGACTATGATCTGGTCATCGCCCACGGCACGCAGTATGGCACATCCCTGTTCGAGATGGCCCCGGATTTCCCCGACACAAGCTTCGCTTGGGGCACAGCCGTTGACACCGGCAAAGAAGCGGGCCTGGAGAATGTCTTCGCCTACGAAGCCCGCGCCGAACAGGGCGGCTTCGTCAATGGCGTGCTCGCCGCCAAGCTCAGCAAATCCGGCGTTGTCGGCGTTGTCGGGCCTGTCGAAGCGGGTGACGCCAAACTTTACATCGATGGTTTCGCGGCCGGCGCCAAATACGCCAATCCCGATATCAAGGTCAACATCTCCTACACCGGCTCCTTCGGCGACACCGCCCTGGCCGCGGAAGCCGCCAACACCCACATCTCGGCCGGCGCCGATGTGCTCACCGGTTCCGCCCAACAGGTCGTGGGCGCGATTGGCGTCGCCAAAGAAAAAGGCGTGCTGTGGATGGGCACTCAGTCCGACCAGAGTTCTCTCGCCCCGGACATCGTCGTCGCCTCCCAACTCTACGATTGGGAAGGCGTGCTGGCCGACATGCTGAAGAAACATCAGGCGGGCGAAAATGGCGGCACAGCCTACGCCCTGACCCTGAAGAACAAGGGCCTGGTCATGGACTTCGCTGATGGCCTGGACGCCGATGCCGTAGCCGCGGCGAAAGATGTCGAAGAGAAGATCATCAGCGGCGATCTGGATGTGATGGCGGTTATGGCCGGCGAAGGCGAAATGGCCGAACCGGCGGAAGCGGGCGAGTTCGAATACCCCGAGATCGAACCGGTGCGCATCGCCATCGTCCTGCCCAGCACCATCACCGACCTGTCCTGGAGTCAGTCGATTTACGATGCCGCCATTGATCTGCAGAACCACTACGGTGAGGATGTGATCGAAGTCGTATACACCGAGAACATGTGGAACGTCACCGACGCTGCCTCCGCCATCCGTGACTATGCTGACAGCGGCTACGATTTGGTTATCGCCCACGGCGCTCAGTACGGGACCTCACTCTTCGAGATTGCTCCCGACTATCCCGAAACAAGCTTCTCTTGGGGAACTGCCACCAACTGGGGCGAAGAAGAGGGCGTGACCAACGTCTTCGCTTACGAACCGCGGGCGGAAGAAGGCGGTTATATCCTCGGCGTGCTGGCCGCACATCTAACCAAATCCAACGTCGTTGGCCTGGTGGGCCCGGTGGATGCCGGTGACGCCAAGCTGCACGTGGATGGTTTCGTGGCCGGCGTGCGCGACACCAACCCCGACATCCAGATGAACGTCTCCTTCACCGGCTCCTTTGGCGACACCGCCCTGGCCGCGGAAGCCGCCAACACCCACATCTCGGCCGGCGCTGATGTGCTGGCGGGCTCCTCGCAGCAGGTTGTGGGCGCGATTGGCGTCGCCAAAGAGAAGGGCGTCCCCTGGCTTGGCATCCACGCCGACCAGAGCGTGATCGCTCCGGACATCGTTCTGGCCACCGACCTGTATGACTGGCGCCCGACCTTGCTGACGATGATCACCAAGAATCAGGCGGGCGAGTACGGCGGCGAAGTGTTACAACTCACCCTGGCCAACGGTGGCCAACGCATGATCTACAGCGACAAATTGCCGGAAGACGCTGTAGCCGCGGCCAAAGCCGCCGAAGCAGGCATCATCGACGGCAGCATCGAAATCGTTCCCGAACCACGCTAAATGCACTTGTGGCAGGTCGCAGGCGGCGGAGGAACCTGCCACTTGCGACCTGCCACCCCTACCTCATGAACCTCGTCATCCGCAACGGCATTTCTGATAGCATGGGCGAGCCGCTCGAAGTCGGCATCGTCGATGGCGTCATCGCGGCCATCGCCCCGTCTGGCCTGCCCCCTGGCGACCAGGAGATCGACGCGGGCGGCGGCATGATCTCGCCCGCCTTCGTCGAGCCCCACTTCCATCTGGAAAACGCCCTGCTCTGGGACGGGGCCATCAACCAGAGCGGCACACTGCACGAAGCCATCGAGCTTTACGCGCAGATCAAGCGCGACTTGACGGTCGAGGACATTGTCGCCCGGTCGGGACAGGCCATCCGCGCGGCCGTAGCCCATGGCGTCCTGTGGCTGCGCAGCCATGTCGATATCGATCACATCGCCAAATTGAGCATCCTCGAAGGCGTCGTCGCGGCGCGAGAACGCTATCGGGACATCATCGATATCCAACTCGTCGCCTTCCCGCAGCTTGGCATGGCCCGCAACCCCGAAGCGGTGGACATGATGTGGCAGGCGATGGAAAACGGCTGCGATCTCGTCGGCGGCATGCCGCACGGCGAGCGAGACATGGCTGACGCCGCCCGCCACATCGAGATCGCCTTCGACATCGCCCAGGCGCACGATGCCGACATCGACATGCACATCGACGAGACCGATGATCCGTACTGGCATTCGCTGGAACTGCTGGCCGAGAAGACGCTGGAAACGGGCTGGCAGGGCCGGGTGACCGCCGGGCATTGTTGCGCCATGTCGGCCTGGGATGACGCCCTGGCCGAGCGCGTGATCGACAAGGTGCGGCGGGCGAACATCCACATCATCACCAACGCACCCATCAATTTGATGCTGGAAGGCCGGGGCCACAAGCATCCCAAGCCGCGCGGCATCGCCCGCGTCAAGGAATTGCTGGAGGCCGGGGTGAATGTCGCCTGCGGGCAGGATGACGTGCAAAATATGTTTTATCCCTACGGCAAAATGGACCCCCTGGAAGTGGCGCTGATCACGGCTCATGCTGCGCATCTGGCCGCGCCCGGCGAGATTCAGGCCGCGTTCGACATGCCCCGCGCCAACGCCGCCAGGTTGTGGCCCCTGCCCGATTACGGCATCCATGTCGGCGCGGAAGCAAACCTGGTCGTGCTGGACGCCCGGAACGCTGTCGAAGCCCTGCGTCGCCAGCCCGACCGCCGTTATGTCATCCGCAAAGGAAAAATCCTGGCGGAAACGGAAACAAAGGTCAGTTGGCATTGACTATTGCGGATTGCGAATTGCGGATTGCGAAATGTGAAACCGACACTGTTCCGCAATTCGAAATCCGCAATCCGAAATTCGCAATGAAAGTATTTCTGCAATCATTTTAAGTTCGGAGGCCGCTCTTATGACAGAGAATAATCTCCTACCCTCAGGCTTACCACGAATCGAATCACTGGAAATGCGGGGCATCGTCAAAAAATTCCCCGGCGTGCTGGCGAACGATCACGTCGATTTCGATGTGAAGGCAGAGGAGGTCCACGCCCTGTTGGGTGAAAACGGCGCGGGCAAGAGCACGTTGATGAAGATCCTCTACGGCCTTTATCAACCGGATGAAGGCGAGATCTTTCTCGACGGCAAGCCCATCAAGATCAATTCCCCCACCGATGCAATCAACTACGGCATTGGCATGATCCACCAGCACTTCATGCTCGTGGATAATATGACAGTGGCGGAGAATGTGGCGTTGGGCCTCAAATCGACACGCGAGCCGCGCCTGGACCTGGATATTGTCTCGGCGCGCATCCGTGAGTTGACGGAAAAATACGGCTTGCAGGTGGATCCAGATGCTGTCATTTCCAAGTTGGCGGTGGGGCAAAGACAACGGGTCGAGATTATCAAGGCGCTGTACCGGGGCGCGGCGCTGCTGATCCTGGACGAGCCGACAGCCGTGCTCACGCCCCAGGAAGTGGATGATATTTTCGTCATCTTCAGGCAGATGGCCGCGGAAGGGCATGCGCTCATCTTCATCTCACACAAATTGGATGAGATCACGGCGCTGACGGACCGGGTGACGGTGCTACGAGATGGCAAGGCCATCGGCACGGTGCAAACCGCGGATGTGACCAAACACGATCTGGCTAACATGATGGTGGGGCGAGAAGTGTCGCTGGAGCGTTATCGAGCGCCCCAAGAAGTCGGCGAAGTGCGCCTGAAGATGGAGCATGTCACTGCCGTGAACGAAGATGGCACTCCGATCTTGAAGGATGTCAGTTTCGAGGTTCGCAGTGGAGAGATCCTGGGCGTGGCGGGGGTGTCCGGCAATGGCCAAAAACCGCTGGCCGAAGCCATCGCCGGTTTACAGCCGGTCGCGAGCGGCAAGATCACGCTGGAAGGAAAAGACATCACCCACACGCCGCCCGCTGAGATGTACGAAATCGGCTTCTCGTACATCCCGGAGGAACGGATGCACGATGGCGTCGTCAAAGATTTCAGCGTGGCCGAAAATCTGATCCTGCAAGACAATATCCGTGAGCCTTTCAGCAAAAGTATCTTTCTCGCCTTCGGCTACATCGCCGAACATGCCAAGAGACTGATCAATGCCTTCAGTATCAAAACGCCCAGCCGCGACACCCCGACCAAAAACCTGTCCGGCGGCAATATCCAGAAGCTGATCCTGGCCCGCGAGCTGGATCGCCAGCCCCGCTTCCTGATCGCGGCCCAGCCCACCCGCGGCGTCGACATCGGCGCCACCGAATACATCCACGCCCAACTCCTGAAGCAACGCACAGAGGGCCTGGCCACCCTGCTCATTTCCGAGGATCTTGACGAAGTCAAAGCTATCTCCGACCGCATCATGGTGCTCTTCGGCGGCGAAGTGATGGGCATCGTCGATAACGACGAAGTCACCATCGAGGAATTGGGCTTGATGATGGCGGGGGAGCGGAGGGAGG
>DUEF01000057.1 GCA_011176555.1 Caldilineae bacterium | reverse complement strand
CTGCTCAAGTGCAATACAACTGCGACGGATACGAACTGTCAGACATCGGCCAGACCGTCTACGACATTGCTCGTCAGGAGAAATATCGTCCGGCGTCAGACCCCATCCCCTACTGCCAGAACCGGTACGACGGCATCGTCTTCATGCCCAATCCCAATCCCGCGTTCAGTGACCAAACGCCCACCCCCAACGGCGGCTTTGACACGATGGCTGAATTGGCGAAAACAGCCCAATACGAGGTGCTGTACTCGACCATGTGGTACGACAAAGCCGAAAATCACGACAGCCCCGGCGCGGTGCTGGCCGACGCCATCGCCGAGCTTTACCACAACATCAAACAAGATCCCTCCCGCTACCCGCGCGGCCTCACCGTCCGCCTTTTGCTGGGCAACCCCCCCGAATTCGCCGGTGGCGACTTCAGCAATCAAATCTGGAACGCACTCGGAGATCTGAGAGACGCCGGCATCGAAAAAATGGTCGATCCCGCCATCGGCTGGCGACTGGAAGTGGCCGATTTCGAGGGAACCGCTCCGCACAGCCACTCCAAATTGATGGTTGTGGATGGCAAAACCGCCATCGCCGCCGGATTCAACATGAGCTACGAGCATTTCCCGGTCGATCATCCTTCGGGCAAAGGGAACGGACGTTTCGACCTGGGCATCCACTTCACCGGCCCGGTGGCTCAGGCGGCCCAGCGCTCCTTCGACGACTTGTGGACAGGCTCACCCCGCCGCACCTGCGCCTTCCATCCCGCTTTCGACGACGCCTGGCAGTTCACCTGCCGCGACGCCCCCGCCACCAGCGCACACGTTCCCGAAGTGTTGCGATACGACCTGCCGGGCGGCCACGCCAACGCCTTCTCCATGTACCGCACCGAAGCGCACGACGAAGCGGATCAGCAGGTCATTGCGGCGCTGGCCGCGGCTCAGGAATCCATCGACGCCATCCATGTCAACTTTACGATGGAGTTGGTCTGCGATCTCAATCTCCTCTACAACATCTGCACCTTCGATAACGTCCTGCCCTGGATGGATTCCATGTTGGACGCCGCCGAGAACAACGGCGCCCGCATCCGCGTCCTGATCAAATCCGCCCCCATCGACGGCATCGAAAGCTCCGTCGCCGTCGAGCAGTTCGAGAAAAAGTTGAAAGAGCGAGGTATCCAGGATCTGGTCGAGATCAGGATCTTCGATGGGCCCATGCACGCCAAATCCGCCCTGGTTGATGACGAATTCCTGATCATCGGCAGCCAGAATTTCCACTACAGCGCTTTTGGCGAAGGACGCGGCCTCACCGAGTACAGCATGGGAACCGACGATCCTCAAGCCGTAGCAGATTACAAAGCGGTATTCGAGTATGAATGGCAGCGAGCACATACCTTTGGACAATAGCGAAAAGCGGACAAAAAGCATCAGCAGGCGACAGTTTCTCAAGCTGGGCGGCGTAGCCGCAGCCGCGGGCGTCGCGGGCGTGGCCGCCACATCGAGCTGGATCGTCTGGCATGACGAGTCGCAAGACCTCATGGTCGAGCGCGTCACCATCCCCCTGCCCAAGCTGCCGCCGGCGCTGGAGGGCTTCACCATCGCCCAACTGAGCGACATCCATCTGCTGCCGCTCACCCAGCCCGAGCTCGTGCGCCGAGCCGTGGCGCTGACCAACAGCCTGAACCCTGACCTGACGGTGCTGACCGGCGATTACGTCTGGCACGAGGTGGAGTCCATGTTCGAGCTGGCCCCCATCATCGCCGATCTCAACGCCAAACACGGCGTCCTCTCCATTTTTGGCAATCACGATCTGTGGACCGACGCGGATGTGGTGCGATTGGGCTTGCAAGAGGCGCGCGTCCCCCTGTTGGTGAATGAAGGCGTCACCCTGGATGTGGGCGGCGCGCCCTTGCACCTGGCCGGGCTGGACGACGGCTGGAGCGGGAATCCTGACCTGGATGCGGCCATGGACAACGCCCCCGCCAATGCCACCACCATCCTCCTCATGCACGAGCCCGATCTGGCGGATGAATACGCCCTCGACCCGCGCATCGCCCTCCAGCTTTCCGGCCACAGCCACGGCGGCCAAATCCGCCTGCCCATCATCGGCCCGCCGGTGCTGCCCTACCTGTCCTGGAAATACGACATGGGCCTGTATCGCGTGGGCGACATGTGGCTCTACACCAATCGCGGCATCGGCGTCACCAACGAGCCATATCGTTACAATTGCCGGCCGGAGATCACGGAGATTACGCTGGTAAAAGCCTGATATTGGATACTGGGTATTGGATATTTGCATCACTCCCGAATACCCAGTATCCAATACCCAATATCCTCTAACTTTCTCATGCGCAACCTCATCCCTCAAATCACCCAATGGCAAAACGAAGGCAAAAGCGTGGCCCTGGCGACTGTGGTCAAGGCCTATGGCTCCTCCCCGCGCCCGCTGGGGTCGAAGATGGCGGTGTCGGAGGCGGGCGAAATGGCGGGCTCGGTCAGCGGCGGCTGTGTGGAAGGGGCGGTGCTGCAGGAAGCGCTGGAAGTGATCGAGAGCGGACAGCCCAAATTGCTGGCCTACGGCATCGCTGATGACTGGGCGCAGGGCGTGGGTCTGGCCTGCGGGGGGAGTATCGAGGTGTTCGTGGAACGGATCGTCTGATCGGGTTCGTCATGCTGTTATGACCCCACCCTGGAAAAGAATGTCATTTCGACGAACGAAGCGAGGAGAAATCCTCCAGATGACGCGAACGCACCACCACCATCAGGGTGATTTCTCGTTGCACTCGAAATGACGTTTTTCATCCTCCGTGGCGCTGGCTCGTCAGCATGAGAGCCATTCTGCGAAAGCGTATGCGCTGCTGGAAAAACCTGGACCAAGTATAATGTTGCAGGCCATAAATGTTCATGACCATGAAGTATTGGCTGATTCCGGCTGACGCATCAATGCAGAACGCGCTCAATGCCTGGATGGCGCGCCACCTCCGCGCCATTGAAATCACTGTGACGATTCTATTGGGCGTCTTTCCGCCTGCTTTTGTTTTTTAGCTGAAACTCTCGCAGGCCTCGCTCACGGTATCAAATATCTGGAAGAGCGATGTCAGTCCCGCCAGGTTCATAACATCCAGGATGCGTTCATTGACGGCGGCCAGACGCACCTCCCCGCCCCAGTGCTTTTTGGCCTCCTGGGATAACGATATCAGAACTCGCAATCCTGACGAACTCATGAAGCTAACATCGGCTAGATTCAACACGATCTTGTAGCGTTTGTTGTCGAAGGTTTTGAGCACAGCGAGTTCGAAAGCAGGCGCCGCCTTGGCATCAACGCGGCCACTCAAAATGAAAAGATCACAGTTTTCCTGTGCTTGATGCCTGATGTCGAATGTGCTATTCATCATGGTCTCCTCCCTTGTGACGGTGAAAACATGAAAGTGATTATCGAAGCCGGATCAGATTAGCCGCAGTATAACACAACTGCTGATCGGTGTCATCTAAGGACGCAAGGAGCGGAAAACAGGAGAGCAAACATCTCGCTTTCGGTTTCGCCCAGATTGCGGTACAATATCAAATAGGGCTTTGTCATCTTTTATGCGCGCTGTCATTCTGTGGAGTTTGACATGGCTGCTATCCCATTCGATAAAATACCGTTGTTTGCGTCGCTTTCGGCG
>DUEF01000056.1 GCA_011176555.1 Caldilineae bacterium | reverse complement strand
GCAAGCGTTCGCCGAATATCGCCGCCGCTACATCAACCGCCTGCTGCAAGAAGTGGCCGGACATGGCGGCGTCAAATTCCTGCGGCGCATGATGGGCATCGTCAGCGTCTGGGATTTCACCAGCATCGAAGATCCAGAAAAGCGCGCCGTAGCCGAGCGCCTGGCCATCCGCATCGGCCGGCGCTGGGTGATGGAGCGGCGGTCAATCACCAGCATCGATGACTTGATCAGCATCGTGCAGGAAGAAACCGCGGGCGTAAACGTCTAAAAAACACAGATATTGGGTATTGGATATTTGCGACAGCAACCACTACCGAAGATCCAATACCCAATACCGAATATCCACCAAGGAGCAAATCCATGAAAAAAATCCTGAACCAACCGGCCGATTTCGTGCCTGAGATGTTGGATGGCCTGCTCAAAGCCCATCCCGACCAACTGACCTATACCGAAGACATCCACTGCATCGTACGCGCCGATGCGCCCGTCGAGGGCAAAGTCGCCCTGGCCACGGGCGGCGGCTCCGGTCATTTGCCCGTTTTCCTGGGCTATGTTGGCAAAGGCATGCTCGATGGCTGCGCCGTAGGCGATGTTTTCGCCTCGCCCAGCGCCGAGCAGATGCTGTGGGTGACGCAACGCATCCACGGCGGCGCGGGCGTCGTCTACATCTACGGCAACTACGGCGGTGATGTCATGAATTTCGACATGGCCGCGGAAATGGCGGAGTTCGACGATATCGAAGTGCGCACGGTGCTGGTCAAAGATGATGTCGCCTCAGCGCCGCCCGAGGAAGCAGATCGCCGGCGGGGCGTGGCAGGCATGGTCTTCGCCTTCAAGACGGCCGGGGCCAAGGCCGACATGGGCGGTTCGCTGGACGAAGTGGTCGCTGTGGCCGAAAAGACGCTGGCCAACACCCGCACCATGGGCGTCGCCCTCTCGCCCTGCACCGTGCCCCTGGCCGGATCCCCCACCTTCACCATTGGCGAAGATGAGATGGAGATCGGCATGGGCATCCACGGCGAACCGGGCATGAAGCGTGAGAAACTGCAAACTGCCGATGAGATCGCCGAACGCATGACCAACGCTATCCTCGATGACCTGCAACCGCAAGCGGGCGACCGTCTGGCCGTTATGGTCAATGGTCTGGGCGCAACGCCACCGGAAGAACTCTACATCATGTATCGTAAGGTGCACGAGCTGTTGAACGAGCGTGGCTTGTCGGTGTATCGGGCCTACGTGGGCGAGTATGCCACCTCGATGGAAATGGCGGGCGCATCCTTCACGTTCCTGCGTGTAGATGATGAACTGGCCGCCCTGCTCGATCACCCCGCGCACACCCCCTTCTTCACGCAGGTCTAGAATCGAACGCCGAGGTGAAGCTATGACAGAAACAATCTCTGGCCAGGACATCGCCAACGCTATCATACGCGTTTGCAATGCTTTGAATACACAGAAGGATTATTTGACCTCGCTCGATCAGGCGATGGGCGATGGCGATATGGGCATCACGCTCTCCCGAATCGCCGATGCCTTGCTCGACTATGCCTCTGAGACCCCCACCGCTGATCTTGGCAAGTACTTCATGGGCGCTGGTATGGCCGCCAATCGCGCGGCGCCGTCCACGATGGGCACGCTGCTGGCCACAGCGCTGATGCGGATGGGCAAAGAGGTGAAGGGCAAAAATGAATTGACCGCCCAGGACTTGAGTGCGATGTTCGCGGCCGCCGACGCCGGCATCCAGCAGCGCGGCAAGGCCAAACCCGGCGACAAAACCATCATCGACGCCATCCACCCGGCCAGCGAAGCGTTCGCCGCGGCGGCGACGACCGGCGCACTGGCGGAAGCAGGCGCCAAAGCCCTGCAGGCGGCGAAAGATGGCCTGGCCAGCGTGACCCCGCTCCGCAGCAAGGTCGGACGAGCAAGCTGGGTGGGTGAACGCACCGAGGGCCGGGTCGATCCAGGCTGCGCCGCCTTCGTCGTCATCCTTTCGGCCATCGTCGAACCCTCGTCAACCTAGTCGGCGATATCCATAGCAAGCCAACGAATTGGCTTCCGAAAAAGTCGTAGAGAAGGAGGTGCCCCGACAGCAAAAAACACACCCCAAACATCGTTTAGAATCACTCCAGCTTCACTCTATTTCACAATTTACTTCGAGGAGAATCGAACCATGAAACGTCTATTTATTGTTTTTGTGTTGATTATGGCCTTTGCGATTGTCGCATCGGCCTGCGCTGCGCCCGCCGCACCGCCAGCAGCCCCAGCTGAAGCGCCGGCCGAAGAAGCAGCGCCGGCAGCCACGGAAGCGCCCGCTGAAGAGGCCAGCGAGGAGCCACTGCAGTTCGTGACCATCGTCAAGATCGCCGGCATCAACTGGTTCAACCGCATGGAAGAGGGCGTGGTCGCCTGGGGCGAAGAAAATGGCGTCAACGCCACCCTGGTTGGCCCTGCCGAAGCGGACGCCGCCCAGCAGATCCCGATCATCGAAGACCTGATCGCCCAGGGCGTGGATGCTATCTGCGTGATCCCCATGGATCCCACCCAGCTCGATCCTGTGCTGAAAAAAGCCATGGACGCCGGCATCGTCGTCGTCACGCATGAGGCCAGCAACCAGAAAAACATGGATTACGACATCGAAGCCTTCGATAACGTCGCCTTCGGCGCGGGCCTGATGGATCGTCTGGCTGCAGGCATGGGCGAAGAAGGCGAATATGCTGTATTCGTGGGCAGCCTCGGCTCCAAGACCCACAACGAGTGGGCGGATGGCGGCATCAATCGTCAGAAAGAAGCTTATCCGAACATGACAATGGTCGGTGACAAGAACGAAAGCTTCGACGATGCTGAAATCGCCTACCAGAAGGCGAAAGAGATCCTGGCCGCCTACCCCAACATCAAGGGCTTCCAGGGCAGCGCCTCGACCGACGTCGCCGGCATCGGCCGCGCCATCGAGGAAGCAGGCCTGCAAGATGAGGTCACCGTGGTGGGAACCAGCTTGCCGTCAATCGCTGGCGACCTGCTCCCCACCGGCGCTATCGACGCCATCGGGTTCTGGGACCCGGCCGTCGCTGGTGCAGCCTGCAATCAGATCGCCCTGATGAAGATCAACGGCGAGGAAGTGGGCGCAGGAACTGATCTTGGCATCAAGGGTTACAATGATCTGATTCTGGTCGGCGACAACGTCCTCTACGGCGATGCAGCCGTTTACGTCGATGCTGAAACCGCCGGAGACTACCCCTTCTAATCATCTCAACACAGTTTGCCTACCTGGAAGTCACTCGATTTCCAGGTAGGCGACTTTTCTAAACCCGGAGTCTGAGCTTTATGGCTGACGCGCTTCTGAAAGTAACCGGTATCTACAAATCATTTGCGGGAGTGCGCGCCCTGCAAGATATCAACCTGACCTTTGAACACGGCAGAATCCATTGCCTTGTCGGTGAAAATGGCTGTGGCAAATCAACGTTGATCAAAGTCATTGCTGGCGTGTATGAACGCGATGCGGGCGAAATCATTATCAACGGAAAATCATTTGAGCACCTTAGCCCCATCGACGCTATTCAAGAGGGAATCCAGGTCATCTATCAGGACTTTTCTCTCTTCCCCAACCTCACGGTCGCTGAAAATATCGCCCTGAACAAAGAACTTGCAGAGGGCCGGCGCTTCGTCAATTGGCGTAGGGTGCGACAGATCGCCACTGACTCGCTGGAGCGAATCGAGGTCGATCTTCCCCTGGATGCGCTCGTCGAGGAGGTGTCAGTCGCCAACAAACAGCTTATCGCCATCGCCAAAGCCCTGCGCCAGAACGCTCAACTCATCATCATGGATGAACCCACGAGCGCCCTCACCGAGCGTGAGATCCGGGCGTTATTCGCTATCATTCGTAAACTGCAGGAACGCGGCATCGCCTTTCTCTTCGTCAGCCATAAATTGAACGAGGTGCTGGAGATCTCCGAGACGATCATCGTCATGCGCAACAGCAAGATCGTCAGCTCCGGCGACCGCAGCGAATACGACAGCACCCGCCTAATCTACGAAATGACCGGTCAGAAAATCGCAGATAAAGCGTATGACTTTGAACCCGACATGAGCCAGCCCCCACTGCTCAGGGTTGAAGGCCTGAACTCAAGCGATTTGATCCATGATATCAGCTTCGAGTTGCGCAGCGGGGAAATCATCGGCGTGACTGGCTTGCTGGGATCGGGGCGCACCGAATTGGCGCTTGCCCTGTATGGCATGTTGCCCATCGACAGCGGAACCGTTGAAATAGATGGCGAACAGGTCG
>DUEF01000055.1 GCA_011176555.1 Caldilineae bacterium | reverse complement strand
GAAACTGAGGGTGATGAATTGGAGCATACGGTCGTTGGCGTCCAATTCATAGACCTGTACCATCGATAAGGCATGATTCACCAGGGCGCTGTGCGGGATCATCACGCCCTTGGGCTGGCCGGTGGAGCCGGATGTGTAGATGACGTACGCCAGATTGTCGGGTGTGACCTCGCTCAGGGGTTCGGTATCCGGCTGCCGGGCAATGTCGGGCCAATCTCGATCCAGGCACACCGTCCGCCGCCCATTTAGTGACAAATCCGCCAGTAGGCGCTCCTGGGTGAGGAGGACCGGGGTCTCGGCGTCCTGCAACATGAACGAAACACGATCCTGGGGATAGGCCGGATCGATGGGGACATAGGCGGCGCCCGCTTTGAGCACGCCCAAAAGTCCCACAATCATCTCCAGCGAGCGCTCCATCATCAACCCCACCATCTGATCCGGGCCCAACCCCAAATGCCGGAGATAATGCGCCACCTGATTGGCTTTGCGGTTCAATTCGCCATAAGTCATCGTGGCTTCTTCGCCGTTTTCGAGGCTGGCGAAGACAAGGGCAGTGGCATCGGGCGTGCGTTGGGCCTGCCGGGTGAAGAGATCGTGAATGCAAAGCGAGGGATATGCGACCTCGTTGTCATTCCAATCCACGAGCAATGTGCGACGCTCGGCCTCGGTCAGCAGCGGCAGGGAGGAAACAGGCTGGTCGGGATCAGCGATGACGGCCGTCAGGAGCGTGCGGAAATGCTCGATCATGCGTTCGATAGTCGCCGCCTCGAACAGATCGGTGTTGTACTCCAGCAACCCGTACAATTCCTGACCCGCATCGGTCATGGAGAGGGTGAGATCGAACTTGGCCGTCCCCGTATCGGTGCGCAAGGGCGTCAACGTCAGATCAGGCAGTTGCAGCGCCTCGACAGGCGCATCCTGCAGGACGAACATGACCTGGAACAGAGGCGAATGGCTCATGGCCCGCTGCGGTTGCAATTCATCCACCAGCATCTCGAAGGGGAGGTCCTGATGCGCGAACGCCCCTACCGTGGCGTCTCGCACCCGCTCCAGCGCGCTGCGGAAACTGGGATCGCCATCAAAATCGGCCCGCAACACCAACGTGTTCACGAAGAAGCCGATCAGCGGCTCGATCTCGCTGCGATTGCGCCCCGCCACCGGCGTCCCGACATTGAAGTCCGCCTGACCGGCATAGCGATAGAGCAGGGTCTGGAAAACGGCCATCAAGGTCATGAACAGCGTAGCTGACTGTTCCCGCCCCAGCCTTTTCAGGCCCTCCACCACATCCGGCGGGAGCTGAAAAGTCTCGAATGCGCCGTTCTGGCTTTGCTCTTGCGGGCGAGGATGATCGGTGGGAAGATGCAGCAAGGGCGGGCTATCCGCCAACTGGCGTTTCCAGTAGGCAAGCTGCCGCTGGGAAACCGCACCGCGCAGCCACTCCCGCTGCCAGAGAGCGTAATCGGCGTATTGGATGGGAAGATCCGGCAGGCGAATCGCCTCACCGCTGATCTCGGAGCGGTACAGCGCCGCCACCTCTTGCACGAAAATGCCCATCGACCAGCCGTCCGCCACGATGTGATGCACGGTCAACAAGAAGATGTGCTCGTCAGCCGCCAATTGCAGCACGCGCGCTCGCAGCAGCGGCCCCTCGGACAAGTCGAAAGGCGCTTTTGCCTCGCTGCGAATGATACGCTCGGCGGCTTCTTCTGGTTCCGACCGATTTCGCAGGTCCTCGACCTGGAGAGCCAGCCCGAACTCGGCCTGCAAGCGCAGGGCGGAATGCCCATCCACGCTGGGGAAGGTGGTGTGGAGCACCTCATGACGCCGGATGACGGCATCGAGGCTGCGTTCGAGGGCGTTCAAATCCAGTTTCCCTTGCAATCGCAGCGCCACGGGCACATTGTAGCTGGCGCTATCGGGATCCAGTTGATGCAGGAACCAGAGCCGCTCCTGGGCAAATGAGAGGGGGAGATTCTGGAGAATGCCCGAAACAGGATCCTGCAGGCGGGGCTGGCGCTGGATGCTCATCAGTGTTTGAGCATCTGCTGGCCGGGGCCATCCCTGCAAGCGATCGTAGCCCAGTTGCTCCGCCAACGCCCAGGTCATGTCGCCCAGGTAATCCACCTCTAGCTTCTCTTTCCAGCGATAGGCGTTACGGCCATCGATGCCCTGGTGCTCGAAGAAACGCACATCCCCCACCATACGCGCCAGGGGATGAATGCCATCCGTCATGCGCTGCTTGGGATTTTTCTGCGGCTCCAGCATGTCGGGATGGAAGTCGATATCCAGGAATCGGCAGATGTCCCCCACCACCTGGCGAGGCTGTTGCACGAGCTCCTCGTAATGGACGCGCAGGTGGCGTTCCGGCGGCGTTTCATCCAGGAAAGCCAGGATATTCTGATGGCTAATCACCCAGATAAGCTCCGCCAGTTGGCCGGGCGTGAAATCATGCTCTTCCCGCAAAAACGGCGGGTAGAAGACGTGTAATTTGGCCTTCTCGAAGGAAGGGATCACGGCGTAGGGATGACGGATGAGGTGGATGTATTTGGCATCGGCGAAATCCTCTTCCGCCCGCCTGAGCATGTTCAAATCAAGGGCGTAGTTCGGGGTTTTATCCACGAAGATGCGATCGCCAAGCCATGATTGCAGAACGCTGTAAAATTGCTTGACGGTGAGTTTTTGGTCGATATACGACTGGAAGATGGCCTTGGCCTCCTCCACATCGCAATCCTGCAATTCCATAATGGCCCGGCGAATGCCATCCAGCCAGAAATCATCTCGCTCCGTGCCCAGGGCGGTTTGCTGCTCTTCCAGGGTGTTGTAGTTGAGAAGCTGCAATTCCGGCGGCGCAAATAGTCTGGGATTTCCCCCCAGGATGACTCGCAACAGGGTGGAGCCGGAACGGGGGGCGGAGAGCAGAAAAACAGCCGGGGGATTCTTGGCTTCGTGAGGCGGATGCTCGAACGCAGGTGGGGGGAGGGGAACGATCAAATCCCGCACGCGCACCAAATCCGATTCATCGACGATCTGAATCTGCTCGACGCCAGCAGCAGCCTGGGCGATGGCGTCCGCATCTTCTCCCAACAGCCGCGCCACCCCCACCGCATAATTCCCGCGCAGATAAGCCGCCAGTTCGGCCACGGTGGGCGCATCGAAGAGCGCCACCAGATACACGTATTCATCCAGGCGCTCTTGCAGGCGATTGACAAACGTGGCTCCGAGCAGGGAATTGCCGCCCAACTCGAAGAAATTATCATGCACGCCGATCTGTTCGACGCTCAACAGCTCTCGCCACATCGCCGCCAGATTCTCTTCCAGGGCATCGCGCGGGGCCACGTAGTCCTTTTCCAGGTGGCGCGCGCCCGTCGGCTCGGGCAAGGAGCGACGGTTGATCTTGCCATTGGGCAAACGAGGCATTTCATCCAGGGTCACATAAGCTGCGGGCAGCATGTACTCGGGCAAGCGCTCCTGCAAAGCGCCCCGCAAGTTCGTTATGTCCAGTTGACCATCCCTGGCGACCAGATAGGCGACCAGGCGACGATGCCCGTCATCCTCGCGAGCGACAACGGCGGCTTCGCCCACTTGGGGTTGCTGAGTCAAGACGCTCTCGATTTCGCCCAGTTCGATGCGGAATCCCCGGATCTTCACCTGCTCGTCCACCCGTCCCAGGAATTCGATGACGCCATCGGGCAGCCAGCGAGCCAGATCGCCGGTCTTGTACAGACGGGCGGCCGGGTCCGGGGCGAAGGGGTCGGGAACAAAACGCTCTTTCGTGAGATCGGGGCGACCTCTGTAACCTCTGGCTACGCCAGCGCCGCCAATGTACAGCTCGCCCGGGATCCCAATCGGCGTCGGCTCCATCTGCTCATCCAGGATGTAAGCCTGCACATTGGCGATGGGCTTGCCGATGGGGATGCGGTCGAGCCGCCGGACGCTCTCGGCGTCGCAGTCCATCTCGAATTTGACGGCGGTGATGGTGGTTTCGGTGGGGCCATAGGCGTTGACGAAACGCATGGGCTGCTGTTGTAACCCGGCCCATGTGCGCAAGCGTTCGAGATCGGGACGCTCGCCGCCCACCACCAGCGCTTTCAGGGGCGCAGTGATGGTTTCACCGCTGGAGGCCAGGTCATCGACGCTCTGATGCCAGATAGATGCGGCCAGATGCAGCACTTGGATGTCGTGCTCGGCGCAGAAATGGATGAGTCGCCCGCCCACCAATTCGGCGGCTGAGCCGATGAGCACGAGGGTGGCCCCGCTGACGAGCGCGGGATAAATCTCCTCGCCCGCCGCATCGAAGCTCAGAGTAATGAACTGGAGCACCCGATCACCTTCGCCGACGCCTAAGGCGCGGGCCAGGGTCGGAGCATGGTTGATGAGGCCGCGCTGCAGCACTTCTACACCTTTCGGCGTTCCGGTCGAGCCGGATGTGTAAATGACATACGCCAAATTGGCGGGCGTTGTGAGGATTTCGGGGTTCTCGTCGGGGTGTTGGGCGATGGCGGGCCAATCATCATCAAGGAGGACGAGAGACAGATCATCGGCGGCCAGTTGCGCTTCCCGCCTGAGCTTGTGGATGATCTCCGTGGTGCTCAGGGTCAGCAGCAGATCGATGCCTGAATCCTCGATCATGAACTGCAATCGCTCGGGAGGATAGGCGGGATCGAGAGGCAAATAAGCGCCCCCGGCCTTCAGGATGCCCAGCAAGCCCACGATCATCTCTGTCGAACGCTCCATGCACAACCCCACCAATGTCTCTGGCCCGACCCCAAAGCTGCGGAGATGGTGCGCCACTCGATTGGCCCGGCGGTTGAGTTCAGCGTACGTGACAAACTCTTCGGGGCGTTGATCGGCCCCGGGTGTGGGGATGAAATGCAGGGCGATGGCGTCAGGCCGCAATTCCGCCTGCTGTTCGAACAGTTGGTGGATAGCCTGAACCGGCGGATAATCCACATGCGTTTGATTCCATGTCGTCAGCAGGGTCTGGCGCTCTGCGTCGTCGAGCATCGGCAGGGCCGAGATGGGGCGGTCGGGAGCAGCCACGATGGCGTCCAGCAGCACCTGAATATGATCGGCCAGGCGTTTGATGGTGGCGGCATCGAACAGATCGGTGTTGTAGCGGAACGCACAACGAAGCCCATCTGCGCCATCATCCTCCACCACCCACGAGAGATCGAGTTTGGCTGTGCCGATGTCGGTGGCGATCAACTCGAGCTCCACATCCCCCAAACTCAACATCGGCAGGGGCGTCTGGAACACCAACGCCACCTGGAACAGGGGACTGTAACTGACGTCCCGCTCCGGTTGCAACTCGGCCACCAGCAGCTCGAAAGGCAAGTCCTGATGTTCCTGCGCTTCTTGCACCCGTACACGCACCCGGCTCAACAATTCCCGAAAACTCGGCGTTCCCGACAGATCAGTGCGCAGGACCAGCATGTTGACGAAAAAGCCGATCAACCCTTCCAATTCGGTCTTGCCACGATTCGCAAAGGGCGTTCCCACCGAAATGTCATCCTGGCGGGTGTAGCGGTGCAGCAAAACGTTGTAGGCCGCCAACATCGTCATGAATAGAGTGACGCCTTCCGCGCGGCTCAATGCCCTCAGTCGCTCCGTGAGCTCTGTGGAAAGATCGAATTCGTAGTGAGCGCCTTTGTGCGTCTGGATAGCCGGACGCGGGCGGTCCGTGGGAAACGCCAGGACAGGCGGATTGTCTCCCAACTGTTCTTTCCAATACCCCAACTGTTTTTCCAGCACCTCCCCCTGCAACCATTCCCGCTGCCACTGTGCGAAATCAGCATACTGGATCGACAGCTCGGGCAGGGGTGAGGGGCGTTGGTGGAGAATGG
>DUEF01000054.1 GCA_011176555.1 Caldilineae bacterium | reverse complement strand
GCGCGTAGCGCCGAATCGGCCTGGAGGCGTGGCTGGGGAGCCAGGCCGATGATGTAATCCAACTCAGCCAGTTCCACATCGGGACTGGCTGCGTAGCGATGCACCGCGTCGATGGGCGTCTCGCCGGGCAGCACAGGCATCTTGTACCAGGCGCCGAAGATGTGCTGGACGGCGGCATCCACGCGGCCTGCGGCGATAGCATCTTCGTTGAAGCGAACCAGGACATGCCCGGCTGAATGCATCACTTCCGGGTTGGCTGCGGCGCCGATTTTGTCGGGCTGTTGCCAATTAGTGATGGCGCTAACGCCCTGCACGGTGGCGAGAACAATCAGCAAAAGAATGGAGATGGTGGCTAGGATGCGGCGCATGGTAGGCTCCTTGAGTAAGGCGCAAGGGCAAAGGACTGGGGTCACAGGTATGAAGACGGGGATCGAGTTGTGAAGTTACGGTGCCGTTATGGATAGGGCTTTTCCCGTCGTCCAGCTTACCACGCGCACCGGGTTATTCCGAAATAGGCATCCGGTTGATAAATACACCACAGACCCCGCAGGCATGAAAATCTGCGGGGTCTGTTTATGAAAATCTGAATTTTGGATCGATGCTTGTGCGGAGCGCCTAATACTTCCCGTACAACGGCCCGAAGTTGGCGCAGGCCCGGTAGTCCGCTCCTTCCCTGTCGGCAGTGCCGAAGGCGTTCCAGGCGCTGGGGCGGAAGGGTTGGCCGGGCGCGTTGTGCATGTACACCGGAATGCGCAGCATCGACGCCAGCGAGATCAGGTCGGCGCCGATGTGGCCGTAGCTGATGGCTCCGTGGTTGGCGCCCCAGTTGTACATCACGTTGTACACGTCGGTGAACGCGCCCTCGCCGGTGATGTTGGGCGCGAACCAGGTGGTGGGCCAGGTGGGGTTCGTCCGCTGGTCGAGGATGTCATGCACCTCGTCCGGGAGTTCCACTGTCCAGCCCTCGGCGATCTGCAGAGCGGGGCCGAGGCCCTTGACCAAATTCAGGCGGAACATGGTGACGGGCATGTCGCCGCGGGTGCGGAAGCGCGTGGACCAGCCGCCGCCACGGAAGTATTCGACCATGGATGTGTGCCAGGTGGTGGCTTCCATGCACTTGGCCGCCTCTTCCGGGCTGATCTCCCAGTACGGTTTCATGGCGGGCTGGCCGTCGATAGCTTGCTGCCCGGTTCCATCCAGAGCGGTGGGGCCAGAATTGATCAGGTGGAGGATGCCGCCCGCGGCGCGTCCTTCCAGGTCGTAGCCGCTCACCCGTTTTACCGACTCCGGGCTCCAGTAGGTGCGCACGTCTGAGAACATCTGCGCCCCGCCCGTGAGCAGGTGGCCGAACATCATGCAGATGCCGTTCAAGGCGTCATTTTCGGTGGCCACGATGTACGGCTCGCGGATGCCGTTCCAATCCCAGGAGGTGTTGAGGATCGCTTCCATGAAATCGCCGTTTGGGAAATGGTCGGTCCACTGGCGCTGGCCCTGGAATCCGGCGGCGAGGGCGTTGTGCCCCAGCGCCTCCTCGCCAAACCCTAGCTCGGCCAGCCGTTTATTCCCGACCATCAGGTCTCGCACGATCAGCGCCATCTTCACGCTGTATTCCCAGGCGGCGTCCTTCTTCTCCTGGCTGTGTTGCATTTCTGGCGGATTGTAGTCCTTGCCCTTGATCAGGTTTTCGTTGGCCCAGGCCAGGGCGGCCTCGAACTCGTCCGGGTCGTAGATGCCTTCGTTCACGCGGCGAGCGACCTCGCTCATGTCGATGGCTTCCACCCGCATACCCAGGTAATTCTCGAACAGCGACTGATCGACAATGGAGCCGGCGATGCCCATCGATGTGCCGCCGATGGAGAGATAGGATTTGCCGCGCATCGTGGCTACGGCCAGGCCGGCGCGGGCGAATTGCAGCAATTTTTCCGCCACATCCGGCTTGATGCTGGCGTCGTCCGAGTCCTGCACCTCGTGGCCGTAGATGCTGAAGGCAGGCAGGCCCTTTTGCGTGTGTCCGGCCAGCACCGCGGCCAGATAGACCGCGCCCGGTCGTTCGGTACCGTTGAAGCCATACACCGCTTTGGGCATGTGCGGGTCCATGTCCATCGTCTCTGCGCCGTAGCACCAGCAGGGCGTAACGGTGATGGTGAGACCCACGCCCTCCTTGCGGAATTTATCGGCGCAGGCCGCTGATTCCGCTACGCGGCCGATGGTTCCGTCGGCGATGACGCATTCGACCGGCAGTCCGTTGCTGTGTCGCAGATTCGACTCCAGCAGATCGGCCACCGCGCGGGCCATGTTCATCGTCTGTGCTTCCAACGATTCGCGCACGCCGCCCAGGCGACCATCGATGGTGGGGCGGATGCCGATTTTGGGCATATCGCCCACGAGGCGGTTGGTTGGTTGGGTTACTTTGAGTTCAGACATTGTCACTTTCCTGTTTTTATAAGAAGTTACAATCGTGAATTGCAAGTGATGGGTTGGCCATTGCCTATTGACAATTGATCATTGACCGTTAAACGGCTTTGCCTAGCGAGCCGTAGCGACCATATTTTTGCACAGCTTTGGTCATCGCCACAAAATTCTCGGGGGGCAGTCCCTCCATGATGCTGGTGGAAGAACCCAGGACGTAACCGCCGCCAGGCCCCATCTTTTCGCAATACTCCCGCACGGTTTCCTCGATCTCTTCCACCGGGCCATAAGCCAGTAGCACGGTCGGGATATTGCCGACCAGCGTGAAGCGGTCTCCCCACTTCTTCTTGATCTCGAAAATGTCGTTGGATTCCGGCTCGATGGGGTGGCAAATGTCGATGCCGATATCATCCAGGATGGGGAAAATCATGTCCATCTTGCCATCGGTATGGAAGGCGACCAGTTTGCCAGCTTCTTTGGCCGGGGCGATGAGGCGTTTCATGCGGTGCGGGAAGATCTCCAGGAACATGTCGGGATGGATCATCAGCCCCTGGTTCTGGGCGATATCGTCATTGACCAGAACGAACGCCAGCTCCTCGGCGAATTCATCCATGACTGCTTGCATCACCTTGATTTGATGCTCCAGGAGGATGTCCATGAACTTTTCAAGGAACGGACGGTCGTCGTAGAACATGAGGAAGGCGTCACTCACGCCAACGCCCAGCATGGCGCTGTCGAAAAAGGAGGTGAAGTTGGCGAACACGCCCACGTTTGTGTCTCGGGCGGCTCGGAGATAGCGTTCGAGATAGCGAAGCTGGTCGTCGATGGGCGTGGGGGGCTCCAAATTTACCAGGTCCGCCTCCGACTTGAGGGAGCCGTTGACATAATGTTCGGTGCCGTCGCTGGCCATCTTGAAGACATTGTTGGGACGCCAGTTGAAATTGCATACGGCAGCGTCCATGCCCAGTTTGGCGCAAAACTCGATATGGTCCTCGGGCGTGATCGATTGGCCGCCGACTGCGGCGTCGACGATATCGTATTCCAGGGTTTTACCCAGCACGTACTCGAACACTTCCTTGCTGGTCACCCAGAATTCGAGATAGGGGATTCGGTCTGCTTCCTCATGGCGCAAGGCTTTGAGCAGACGGTTGATGTCTGATTGTTCGTAGTTCGATTTGGTTGTCATAGTGCGGCTCTCGGCCGGAGAGAGATGAGTGTCAGTTCAAGCCGATCAGCGTTCTGGCTTTGCGGGCGGCGCTGCTGGCGTCAGGGGCGAAACCATCGGCTCCGACTTTGTCTGCGAAATCCTGCGTGATGGGAGCGCCGCCGATCATGACTTTCACCTGATCGCGCACACCGGCTTCTTCCAGGGCGTTGATGGTGTTGATGATGGAGCGGGTGGTGGTCGTCAGCAGGGCGGACATGGCGATGATGTCGGGCTTGTCCTTGGTCACTGATTCGACGAATCGTTCGGGCGACACGTCGGTGCCCAGGTCGATGATGCCGAATCCAGCGCCCTCCATCATCATTCCGACCAGATTTTTGCCGATATCGTGCAAATCTCCGGCCACCGTGCCCATCACCACTGTGCCGATCTGTTCCACGCCCTCTTCGACGAGCAGGGGGCGGAGGATTTTGGTGGCGGCGCTCATGGCGCGGGCTGCAATCAACATCTCGGGCACGAACTTTTCGCCGATTTCGAATTGGCGTCCCACTTCCGACATGGCGGGAATGCAGCCTTCGTACAGGATTTTTTCGGCAGTCAGGCCTTCTGACAGGGAGGCGTTGGTGGCTTCGGTCGCGGCGGGGGCGTTTCCGGTAAGAACTGCTTCGTAAACAGCGTCAAGACTCATGGTGATAACTCCTTGGATTAGCTAATGTGGGGTGAGAGAGCAGCGGGTAGTCTCTCCCGCTGGTCGTCGAGATGAAATTTCGTTTCGCGTCTATCCTTTCAAGGCGCCAAATGTCAGGCCCTCGGTGAGGCGTCGCTGGGTGAGGATGACAAAAACGATGGCGGGGATGATCATGAGCACCGACATGGCGGTCATGCCGCGCCAATCCACGGTGAACTGACTGGTGAAGTCGTACAGCCCCACCGGGAAGGTTTTGGCCGCTGGTGTTTTCGTGACCAGGCTGGCGATCTGATATTCGTTCCACGCGGCCAGGAAGGCGAAAATGGCGGCCGCAGACATGCCGGGCAGGGCGAGCGGCAGATCGATGCGCCAAAACGCCGACCAGTGGCCGCAGCCATCGATGTAGGCGGCTTCATCCAACTCCCGCGGGATCTGGCGAAAGAAGCCGTCCATTAGCCAGATCGTGAAGGGGATGTTGATGGCGACATAGACGAATGAGAGCCCCTGCACGGTGTCCACCAGGCCGTAGTTGCGCATGAGCAGGAATAGCGGCAGGCCCAGGGCGATGCCGGGCACGGCGCGTGACAGCATGATGAGCAAGAACACCAGCGTATGGCCGCGGAACTGAAAGCGAGAGAAGGCGTAACCCGCCATCGTGCCCACGCTGACAGCGATGATGGTGCTGCTGAGAGCGACGATGGTCGAATTGCGCAAGTAATCGTAGACCGGTACGCCGGAGGCGTAATCGGGATTCAAGCCAAACAGCGAGGCGAAAGCATCGAGGGTTAGCGTCTGGGGAATCCAAATGGGCGGCGTGGTGTTGACCTCGTTGGCCGGGCGAAAGGCGGTGAATATGATCCAAATGGCCGGCAAGGCGAAGAGGATGAGGATGATCCAGGCAGACACATTGTAGATGCCCTGTCCTACTTTTCGACGATTGAATTTAGCCATTAGTACACCACCCTGGATTTGCGAAGTTGTTGGAAGAGATAGAGGGTGAACAAAACACCCAGAACCACGCCCACCATCGACATGGCGCTGGCCAGACCGAATTGGGAATTGCGGATGGCCAGACGGCCGGCGTAGGTCCAGATCATCTCTGTGCGATGGGCGGGGCCGCCACCCGTCATGATGCGCACCACATCGTAAGCGCGGCCGATATCGAGCGATAGCACGGTGAGCGCGATGAGGGTGAAGGGCCGCAGCAAGGGGAAAGTGATGTGGTGGAACTTCTGCCAGGCGTTGGCGCCGTCAACATCCGCGGCCTCGTACACGTCTCTGGGCAAGGACAGGGTGCCCGCCAGCAAAATGATGGTCATCATGGGGATGTTCATCCACAACGAGGCGATCATGATGGCGATCATGCCGGAGGGCTGATCCACTAGCCAGGCTCTCGGCTCATGCAACAGGCCCAACGAGATGAGGGCGTTGTTGACCAGCCCCACTGTGGCGTTGAAGAACCAGGCGAACTGAAAACCGACCAACACCGGTGCGAACATCATCGGCACCATCAGCAGGGTGCGCAAGAGGCCTTGCCCGCGGGT
>DUEF01000053.1 GCA_011176555.1 Caldilineae bacterium | reverse complement strand
ATGACGATCCCATCGGCCTCGATGACTTCGATTGGAAGCGCCAGCGCTTCATCGACAGGCTCTGGGAAGACCTCGTCGACTACATCCCCGCTTTCGACAGACTCAAGGTCGTGAGCGGGTGGGCGGGACTTTATGCGGTCAACACCTTCGACGGCAACGCTATCCTCGGCGAATGGCCCGATTTGCAGGGGCTCTACCTGGCAAACGGCTTCTCCGGGCACGGATTCCAGCAATGCCACGCCGTGGGCCGCTACCTGTCCGAGTTGATTCTCGGCCTCCCGCCTAGCCTCGACCTCTCGATCTTCTCTCCCCGCCGCATTCTGGAAAACCGGCCCGTTTTCGAAGGAGAGAGCAGACTTGTCTAGCACGTAATGCGTTATGCGTCGTGCGTGGTCCGTTCTCTCGATATCAACTTGACGGAACACGCAAGCGACCAGCAGTCGCCCGCAACACGCCGCCATTTGGTTGTGGCTACGCCACCTTAAGTTTTTACGCCTTACGTTCTACGCTCCCCACTACCCCGACCATGACCCAAGCCCCCACCAACCTCCTTCATCTCTACCGCCAGATGGCCACCATCCGCCAGTTCGAGTTGCGAGCCATCAACGAGCGGCGCTCGGGCCTGATCCCCGGATTCATTCACTCGTGCGTGGGCCAGGAAGCGACAGCTGTCGGCGCCTGTGCGGCCCTGAACCGGGATGATGTCATCGCCAGCACGCATCGGGGCCACGGTCACCTTATCGCCAAGGGCGGCGAGCCCAAGTACATGATGGCGGAGTTGGCGGGCCGCAGCGACGGCTATTGCGGCGGCAAGGGCGGCAGCCTGCATCTATCCGACTTCGATCTCGGCATCCTCGGCGCCAACGGCATCGTGGCGGGCGGAATCCCGATGGCGGCGGGTGCGGCCCTGGCCTTCCAGATGCGCGGCGAGGATCGGGTGGCGCTGGTTTTCTTCGGCGATGGCGCTGTCAACGAGGGCGCATTTCACGAGGCGGCGAATCTGGCCGGTTTGTGGAAGCTGCCGGTGATCTTTTTCTGCGAGAACAATCTCTATGGCGAGGGCACGCCGCAGCACAAGCAAACGCCTATCCCTGACCTTTCGGCGCGGGCCCCGGGCTACGGCTTCCCCGGCGTGATCGTCGATGGCAACGACGTGTTGGCGGTGCTCGAAACAACCCGACAGGCGGTCGCGCGGGCGCGTGCCGGTGGGGGCCCGACCTTCATCGAGGCCAAAACCTACCGTCAGCGCGGCCATTACGAGGGCGATCCTATGATCTACCGCAGCCAGGAAGAAATGGAAGCGTGGAAGCAACGAGATCCGGTGGTGGGATTCAGAAAATGGCTGGAAGACAGCAACACGGTCGAGCCAGGTGCGCTGGACGCCACTGACGCCGAAGTCCAGGCTTTGCTGGATGACGCCGTCGCCTTCGCCGCGGCCAGCCCCCCGCCCGCACCAGAATCCGCTCTGGAAGGCGTTTATGGTGACACGCATGGCGGGAGAGTTTTTTGACCTGTCATTGCGAGACCCGACAGGGTCAAAGCAATCCCCAACCTTGATAATCATGTCATTACGAACGCAGTGAAACAACCTCTAACGTTCATCCACCTTGGGGATTGCTTCAGGCCTATGGCCTTCGCAATGACACACAGAGAGTAAATTTATGCGCGAAATATCATTCAGCCAGGCCCTAAACGAAGCCATGTCCGAGGAAATGCGGCGGGACGCCAGCGTTTTTCTCATGGGCGAAGATGTGGGCGTGTTCGGCGGCGTCTTTGGCGTCTCGGCCGGGATGCTGGCCGAATTCGGTGAGGAACGCGTGCGGGATACGCCCATTTCGGAGGCGGCCATTGTGGGCGGCGGCCTGGGCGCGGCGCTGGTGGGCATGAGGCCCATCGTCGAGATCATGTTCGCCGATTTCGTGACCGTGGCGATGGATCAGGTGGTGAATCAGGTGGCGAAAGCGCGGGCGATGAGCGGCGGCAAAGCCAGCGTTCCCCTGACGATTCGTTTGGTCAATGGCGCGCCCGGCTCCGCGGCAGCCCAGCATTCGCAAAGCCCGGAAGCCTGGTTCATGAATGTGCCCGGCCTGAAAATCGTGCTCCCCACCACGCCCTACGACGCCAAGGGCCTGCTCAAGACCGCCATCCGGGGCGATGACCCCGTGCTGTTCTTCGAGCACAAGAATCTCTACGCCGTCACAGGAGAAGTGCCGGAGGAAGACTACACCGTGCCCTTCGGGCAAGCAGCCATCCGCCGGGAAGGAAGCGACGCCACTGTGATCGCCATCGGCGGGGTGTCAGCGACAGTGGCCGAGGCAGCAGAACGGCTGGCGGAATCAGGCATCTCGGTCGAGATCATTGATCCCCGCACGTTGGTTCCGCTGGACACCGAAACCCTGGTGAACTCCGTCAAGAAAACGCATCGCGCCGTGATCGTGCACGAGGCGCATCGCCGCGCCGGCCCGGGAGCCGAAATCGCCGCCATCCTGGCCGAGCAGGCCATCGGCTATCTGGATGCCCCCATCCTGCGCGTCGCTACCAAGAACGTCCCCTTCCCCTACAACCCCGACCTGGAGCAGTTCATCCTGCCGACGGTGGATGATGTAGTGGCGGCAGTGGAAGGTGTAGTTAAATACATGCTTTGAACCAGAAAACCGTATTTCGTGTTGCGTATTGCATTAGAACCAAGAAAACGGAACACGCACTACGCAATACGTCATTCTCCAAACAACCCTAGCATTCTGTGAGGCCTCCATGAACACTCAACTTTTCAAAAAAGACTTCATTTCCACCCAAGATTGGACCGTCGACGAACTGTGGACTATGCTCGAAGCAGCGCTGAAGCTCAAGGCTGATTTCGCTATGGGCGTGCCGCAAGACCACATCCTGCGGGCCAAGACGCTCTACATGCTCTTCTTYGAGGAAAGCACCCGCACCCGCAACTCGTTTGAGACCGGCATGACCCAGCTCGGCGGCCACGCCATCTATCTCACGCCCAAAGCCACGCAAATCGACCACGGTGAGAACGCCAAGGACACTGGTTTGGTGCTGGGCAGCTACGGCAACGCCATCGCCATCCGCGACTGCCGCACCGGCATCGGTCAGCGCTACCTGCGACAAATGGCGGAATGGTCGCCCGTGCCCATTTACAGCATGCAGGAGGACGTGGATCACCCCTGCCAGGCGATGGCCGATCTGATGACGCTGGTCGAGAATTATGGCCGGGATCTGCGGGGCCGCAAGTTCGTCGTCTCCTGGACTTATGCGCCGAAGTACGTGCGCCCGCTGAGCGTGCCGCAATCGCTGGTCATGCTGATGCCCCGCTTTGGCATGGATGTGACCCTGGCCTACCCCAAAGGCTACCATCTGATGCCCGAAGTTATGGACACCGCCCGCAAGAACGCTGAGATCGCCGGCGTCAAGTTCGAGGAAACGGACGACATGGAAGCCGCGTTTGATGGCGCTGATTTCGTCTATCCCAAATCGTGGGGGCCGATTATGGTCACAGAGGACGAAGCGGAAGTGGAAGCGATGGCGGCGCAGCATGAAGACTGGCGGGTGACGCAGCGTCACATGGATCTGGCCAAGAAACACGCCTGCTACATGCACTGCATGCCCATCGACCGCGGCCACGAGGCCGATAACGACGTCATCGACGGCCCGCAATCGGTCATCTACCAGCAGGCCGAGAACCGCTTGCACGTGCAAAAGGCGTTGATGGCGTTGACGATGGGAGGGCGGTGGTAGAAAGACGGAGATCAGAGGCCAGAGGTCAGAAATCAGAGATCGGAAGACGACCAATACCCAACACCAATATCTAATCCCATGCCCATTTTTATTCCCGACCAACTTTCTGAAGCAGCTCAACGAGTCCGGACGCACGCCGAATCTATCGGCCAAGCCCAGATCGACTTTCTTTCCGACCTGATCCGTCTGAAAACTTACACCRGCGAGGAAGGCCCCGCCGTCGAGCGTACATTATCCGAATTCCAGGCGCTGGCCTTCGGCCACATCCGCACCGACACCATCGGCGAYGCCCTGGCAGMGGTCGGCAGCGGCCCCTTGCACTTGCTGTACGACGCYCATCTGGAYGARAATGARATCGCCGACGAAAAGGACTGGCCCCACCCGCCTCTGGCCCCGACCGTTGCCGGAGGCAAACTCTWCGGYYTGGGCGCATCSGATTGCAARGGCGGCGTCGCTACCATCGTTTACGGCGCGCATCTGGCCGCCCGGCTCGGCCTCACCGGCGATTGCACCATCACCGTGCAAGGTTCGACGCTGGAGGAGGACGCCGAGGGTTTCGCCATGCGCCACCTCCTGGAAAACGAGGATTTCCCCCGTCCCGACGCGGTGCTGCTGGCCGAAGCCACCGACTTGACGCTGCGGCGGGGTCAGCGGGGGCGCTGCGAGGTGAAGGTGCGGGTTCCCGGCGTGGCCGCCCACGCCAGCCTCCCCCATCTCGGCGACAACGCCATCCTCAAAGCCCGACCAGTGCTCGACGCCCTGCAAGCGATGACCGAGCATCTGCCGGAAGACCCGATCTTCGGCAAAGATACGCAGGTCGTGACCATGATCAGCTCGCCGCACACGCCCAACAGCGTGCCCGCCTGGTGCGAAATCACCGTTGACCGGCGGCTGGGGCCGGGCCAAGACCCCAGCAGTGTGCTGGCCGAGATCAGGCAGGCGCTGCGGGGAACAGAGGCAACGGTCGAGCTACCGATCCAGCCGGTGCGCTCGTGGACGGGCGTCGATCTCAGCGGTCCGGCCTTCTTTCCCGGCTGGCTGCTGCCCGAAGATGATCCACTGATGCAGGCGGGCAAGCTCACCTGCGCGGCGCTGTGGGGCCAGGTTCCGGCGGTGGATGTGTGGCAATTCAGCACCAATGGCACGTACTCGGCCGGCGTGGCTGGCATCCCCACCCTCGGTTATGGCCCGCAAGAAGAACAATACATCCACACGCCGCTGGATCAGATCGATCTGGCCAAGATGCTGAAGGCGACGATGTTTTATGCGTTGTTTCCGTTGGCGTACAGCCACGTAAGAACAGAAATTGGGTATTAGGTATTGGTATTGAGCGTTATCCCGTTACGAACACCAATATCAAATACCTGATATCAAATACCAAATACTGCACTATTACTACAATAACCGTATGAACCTTACCCGCTTCACCAACCAAGTCGTTATAATCACCGGCGCGGCCAGCGGCATTGGCCGAGCTTGCGCCGAACGCTTTGCCCAGGAAGGCGCTAACATCGCCTGTCTGGATTTCGATGCTGACCGCAACGAGGAAACTGCCAAGTTATGCCGTAGTTTCGGCGTCGAGGCGCTGGCGTTCAAATGCGATGTCACCCAAAAGTCGGATTTACAGACAGCGGTCGGGGCCACGCTGGAGGCCTGGGGCCGACTTGATGTGCTCGTGGCCTCGGCGGGCATCT
>DUEF01000052.1 GCA_011176555.1 Caldilineae bacterium | reverse complement strand
GGTAGGGGGAATTCAGCGCTTTGCCCGCTTCAAGCCAATCTTTGCCGAGAAGAGGTTGCCAGAGTACGTGCCCCAGGCCTATCGGGGGTGAGGTTGCTTACCGCGTCATAGTTGAGGCTGCTCTTGCTGGTGCGAGGAGATGGGTTGGATAGCTGAAGCAGGTGGCTGAATGTTCTCAGTCGAAGCGGAAGCGCCACACGCCGACCAGGAAGAAGGCTGCCGCGAAGCTCATCAAAGCAGCCACCTCCGGCCACACTCCTGCCAACCCATATCCCCGCACCAGCACGTTCTGGAAGCCCTGCATGGCCCAGCCGTGGGGGGTGAAGTGGGCCAGCGTCTGCACGAAATCGGGCATGACAAAGCTCGGCACCAGGCAGCCGCCGATGGCCGACATGGTCAGCGTCAGCAACGTCGAAAGCCCGCTGACCTGGGTCTGGGTCTTGCCGAAGGTGGCGACCAGTACGCCCATCCCCGTGGCCGCCGCTGCCATCGCCAGGCTGACCGCCAGCAGCGCGAGTGGCTGTGTCAATGTCATCCCAAACAGCAAGTACGCCACGCCGAACATGGCCACTATCTGGATCAAGTTGACCAGGTAGTAGGGCAGGAACTTGCCGGCCAGGAGCGCCGGCCGGGGCAGTGGCGCGGCCAGCAGGCGACGGAAAGTGCCTTCTTGTTTCTCCCGCAGGATGGATTCGGCCATAGTCCCCACGATGAAGAAGACGCCGAAGACGGTGTAGCCGGGCACGTTTTGCTGGTAGGTGTCGGGATATTCCTCAATGTGCATTTCCGGCGGCGTGACCTGCTCTAAACGGACGATGCTTGCTCCGTCCATTTCCATCTCAGCACTTACTTGTTCGAGAAGAGGCCGGGGGTCCACGGCCAGAGGGGCGAGCGCCTGGGCCAGGCCGGTCCCGATACGTTCCCCGGCCACCGCAGTCTCAGCCACGCGCTCGGCGGCGCCGAACACCATTCCCTGGATGGGGGCGATGAACTGGGTGGATACGGCGGGATCGGTGACTAACTCGATCATGGCCGTGGCCTCGGGGTCGTCCAGGCTTTCCTCCACGCGCTCGGAAAAGTCGGTGGGGAAAACGATGGCTGCCACTCGCTTCCCGTCACTCACCAGCGCCTCGGCTTGCTCGCGAGCCAGAGTTTCTCCCTCCCAGGTCGTCTCCACCTCGATGCCGTCTATGTTATCCAACTGGGCGATGACTTCAGCCGCCAGATTGCCACTATCCAGATTGACCACCGGCAAGTGCCGTGGCTGTCTGCTGTCGCCGGGGTCATACATGCCCTGCTGGACGATGCTCATGACGATGATGAACATCAGTGGCATGAGGAACAATGTCGCCATGCCGCCGATGTCCTTGAACAGGATTTTCAGGTCTTTCCAGGTGATGGATAGGATTTGGTGTAGCATTTCACTCCTCCAATTCGCCATTCGCAATTCGCTATTCACTCAGTCTCTCAGCCGTTTGCCGGTCAGGTGCAAGAAGACGGTCTCCAGGTTGGGCTCTAGCACCTCCAGCGCGGTGATATCGGTGTCGGTGCTGTTGAAGAGCGCCAGTAGGCTGACCAACGCCTCCTGCGCCTGCGTCGTCTTCACTTTCACTTTGCCGTCGAGCCGTGTCACGGCTCCGACCTCGGGCAGCGCCTGTATCTGTTCCAGCAGCTCCTCGGCCATCCCATTGGCCACACCCAGGTGGATGATGCCCCCGCCCAGGTCGGTGATCAGTTTGCGGGGCGTGTCGAGGGCGATGATGCGCCCCTGGTCAATGATCGCCACGCGGTGACACAGCCGCTCGGCCTCCTCCATGTAATGGGTTGTGTAAAGGATGGTCATCCCCGCCGCGTTGAGCCGCTCCACGTGCTCAAAGATGGCGTTGCGCGACTGGGGATCAACGCCGACAGTCGGCTCATCAAGGAAGAGCACCTCTGGGCGGTGGAGCAGCCCGGCGGCGATGTTGAGCCGCCGCTTCATGCCGCCGCTAAAGGTCTCGACCGCGCCGCTGGCCCGTCCCGCCAGGCCTACCATCTCCAGCACCTCGTCCACCCGCTGGCGCAGCGCTCGCCCGCGCAGCCCGTAGATGCGTCCGTAAAAGTCGAGGTTGTCGCGGGCCGAGAGCGTGGGATAGAGCGCCAGTTCCTGGGGCACCAGCCCGATGCGCCGCTTGACTTGCTGGTCCGCTTTCACGACGTCGTATCCGGCGATGGTGGCCGTGCCGCCGGTTGGCTCCAGCAGGCAGGAGAGCATCGAGATGGTGGTCGTCTTGCCGGCGCCGTTGGGGCCCAGAAAGCCGAATATCTCCCCCCGACGGATGGCGAAACTGAGGCCGCGCACCGCCTCGACGTCGCCATATCGTTTGACCAGTCCCTGTGCTTCGATTATGTTTTCGCTCATCACGTACCTCCCATTTTCTTTTCGCGCTCATTATACCTTGCCGGGGGTCGTTTGTGATGTGCCGGAGGGGGGATTGTGGGGGCATAAAAAGGCAGRCCCTTTTTCAGGGCCTGCCGTGTCGGAGGTCATACCAGGAGCGCACAAATGTTACAACAATCCCAACTCCTGCGCCCGCAGCACCGCCTGCGTCCGGTCGCGCACGCCCAGTTTTGCCAGGACGTTGCTGACGTGGTTCTTTACCGTCCCTGGGGTGATGAACATACGCTCGCTGATCTCGCGGTTGGAGAGCCCCTCGGCCACCAGCGCCAGCACCTCAAACTCCCGCGCGCTCAACGGCTCGACCAGCGGCTGCTCGCGGCGGCGGTGGTCCCGCTCGGTCAGGCGGGCGAACTCGGCCACCACCTTGCGGGCCACGGAGGGCTGGATGAAGGCTTCGCCCTGGGCGGCGGCGCGGATTGCCTCGGCCAGTTGCTCAGAGGGCGCGTCCTTGAGCAGGTAACCGGCCGCCCCGGCCCGCAGTCCCTCGAAGACGTACTCGTCGTCGTCGAAGGTGGTGAGGATGATGACTTGGACCTCGGGGCAGGCTTCGTGGAGGCGGCGCGTGGCTGCCACGCCGTCGAGGTGCGGCATACGCACGTCCATCAGCACCACGTCGGGCTGCAAAGCCAGCGCCCGCTCCACCGCCTCGGCTCCGTCGCCGGCCTCGCCCACCACGCGGATATCGGGGGTCAGATCGAGCAGCACGCGCAGTCCTTCGCGCATCAGTTGTTGATCGTCGGCCAGGAGGACGCGGACCTGCATCTATGCCGGCCTCGCTGAGACCAATCCGACCCCTTCGGCCTGCACGTTTTCGTACAGAGCGAAGCGGTGGCGGCGCATTTCGTCCCACCGCGCCTGGCCGATGACTCGGGGCTCAATGAGCACGTCGTGGGCCAGCGACACGTCCGCTGCGACGTTACTGATGGCGTGGCGCAAGTGCCAATCTTCTTTATCCACAATCAGCAGGATGTCAATGTCCGAGTCGGCATTGCTGTCGCCCCGCGCCTTTGAGCCGAAGAGACTCATCTGCTTCACCCGTTGCGGGTAGACTTGGCGCACTCGCTCCAGAAATGCTTCGATTGCGCGTCGCTCTCGCTCAGACAGAGATGAAGGGAAACGCCGGTTCACAGCCACTCCTCCCGTTGCAGGTACAATTTGACACGGGCCACAAATTGGCGGGCATTTTCGACGTCCACAGCAGCCTGTTCGGGTTCGACGTCTGTTTCAAGGTCGTAATCGGCTCCGTGCCGGTCGTCCATAAGCCGGCCATACGTTCTGCTGTATTTGGCCTCAATCAGGCCGGGCTTGACAAAATACTGGCGAAAGGCAGCGATAACCCCGCTGTGCTTGCCTCGTGATAGCCCCTGCGTGGCAAGCAGAGCATTGGCGGTATAGAAGATCGCATAGTAGGCCCGGTTCACGGCCGTGCTGTAGAATCCCTGAACCAGGTTATGCGCTGCCACGCGCAACATTTCGTCGGCGTGCTCTATGTACAATCCGATTTCGCGCTGCCGGGCTACTATCTCCTCAGCCATTTATACTTCCTTCCCTCTCGCTCATTATACCCGCTTTCGCCGCCGATGTGAAGTCAGCCATCAATTGGGCCGCGCCGCCCTGAAGAGACGACGCTGGAATTCTCTCTCCCTCCATCGGCACTTGCACCCGCAACCGGAAGCCCCCCTCGGGACGGTCACCAGCCTCAAGCGAGCCTCCCAGCAGCGCCACCCGTTCCCGCAAGCCCAGCAGCCCAAAACCATCGGTCTCATGCCTGCGTTGACCAGTGCCGTTGTCGCTGATGGTCAGCGCCATTTGCTCCTGTTCGTAGGCTAACGTCACCCGGACAGCGCTGGCGCTGGCGTGCTTGCGCACGTTGGTCAGTCCCTCCTGGGCGGCGCGGTAGAGGGCCATCATGGTCTGAATCGGCAGTGGATAGGCCTCTCCCTCAATCGTGAAAGTCGTCACGATCCCGTTGGCGCGCAAGTTCTCCACCACCTCGCTGATGGCCTCGCCCAGTGACGCCGTATCCAGTGACGAGGCCCGCAGCGCAGCCACCGAACGGCGCACCTCGCCCAGGCTCTCGCGAGCCAGTCCTTGTGCCGTGGCGATCGCTTCGGCGGCCCGCCGGGGATGGGTGGTGACGAGTTTGCCCGCCGCCTCCAGTTGCACGGTGATGGTGGTCAGGTAGTGACCCAGGCTGTCGTGAATCTCGCGGGCCAGTCGGTTGCGCTCTTCGGCTATGGCCAGCGCCTCCACCTGGACGGCGTAAGCCTGGAGTTGGCGGTGTGTGGTCTCCAGTTCGATCAGCAATCGCTCGGCCCGCTCCCGTTCCTGCTGCTGCTGGATGAGGGAGACGCTGACGGCGATGAAGAAGACGAAGCCGCCGCCGTAGGGCAGCAGCATAGCCAGTGCTGTCTCCACATCGTACATTAGCAGATAGTTCAGGAACAGCGCGCCGACGCAGAGGAGTGTAAAGACGCTGGCCTGGCGAAAGGTGAGCGAGAGGTAGGCTGTGGGGACAACGATGAAGTAGAGGATGGGCAGGAAGCCTACCCCCTGGCCAACGAGCACGATGGCAAAGATCAGACCCGTCTGGAGTAGCAGGAGGCCGCCACGCTGCCAGAGTGGGCCGTCGGTGTCGGGCATGAAATGAATGGTGAGGGCGAAGGCGACGAAGAGGGCAGTGAGGGGAAACCAGGTGGCAGGCTGGCGCAGTTCGGGGATGGCCAACAGAGTGACGGCGTAGATGGCTGCCGTGGTGATATAGGCGGCGATGAGCAGGAAGCGCTCGCCGGCTGGCGGAGCAGGTTGCTTATCCATTAACCACACTCTTCCCGGTACTCCTCCGGCAGCAATTCGGCGATACAGCGCATAATGAGGTCAGTGTACTCGCGCAGCTTTTGGCCCCGCACCCGACCGCTTTCTGGCAGGCAGAGTCTCCACGGTCGGCTGAGGGGTAATCACTTTGCTATAGGCTATCAACGCCACCAGCGCCGCTACTATACTGCTCGTGGCCACAATCTTACATTTTGGACTGCTCAGCCTGCTTGGTCTCGATACGACCCTTCGGGCCTACTCGACCGGCGCTCGCTATTCGACCAACGACTGCTTCACCAGTCTGAAAAGTGAAACTTTATGCCCGTGCCAAGTATATCCTAACGAAGCCATGCCGTTCGGCTGAGCGCTCACGACAAAGCCTCAAACCAACGAGAGGGGAGAAATGGGACACGGATTAACACGGACTGCGCACACGGATTTTTTATCTATCCGTGTTTTCCGTGTCCAAAATCTTGTCTCATCTGTAAAGAATTTTGAGCCTCAAAGGTTTAGTGATGATTATACCACATCCACTGTCACGCACTAGTGAGAGAACCAGTAAAAAGTGCCCCATAGCACTTGTCCTTTCTCTTGCCGTTTATTCAATATGGCCGTTCATCCCGGAACAGTGGCTGGTTTAGGCTGTTCATCCTTTTGGCCTTGCCTGATCGTCTGATTTGGTGTATATTTCTGGACATGGCCAGGGCTGCTGCCATTCTAGCTCTAGCTCCTTTGGGGACAAGCCCTGGCGAAAGCCGGGGCATATTGATAGGGGGAAAAAGTGGGTGCGCTGGACGATACTCCGCTCGAGATTGTCGTTGGCCGGTTGCTAAAGCAGCGGGGTTTGACTTTGGCATTGGCCGAGT
>DUEF01000051.1 GCA_011176555.1 Caldilineae bacterium | reverse complement strand
GCGCAAGCGCTGCACCAGGGCGTAACCCAGAAAAACCGGCAACAGGGCGAACACCGCGGCCAGCCCCGGCGCCAGAAGCCAACGGTACAACCACCGCCCCAGACCATTTTCGAATCCCCCCGGCAGCAGCCCCGCCACGAACATCACCACAAAACCAGCCAGCAACAAAGCGCTCGAACGATCTCCGGGAAGCTGCCGCGCGTGCCTGGCCAGGAGATTGCCGATGGCCAGCAGCAGCGCCGCGGCCGTCAACAAAACCACCCACTGCAAAACAGGTTGCGCCAGGCTGCTCAGCGAGGCCGAATCCGGGAAGAAATACTGCAAAAAGACGACAACGCCGCCCACCAGGCCGAGTGACAGGGCCAGTACGCGCCAAACAGTTCTGGGGGAAGGAGAATCTGAGAACATGGGAGCGCTGCGACGCTAGAAAAAAATCAGGCGGTAGAGGAGGGCAAGCAAAATCAGGACAATGGCCAATCCCCGCAACGTGGCCAGGGCCGGATGCGGGGGCTCGTCGGACACTTCTTCGGCGAAACGGGCGGTCGGATCCAGCAGGACGAGCGAGGCCAGGGCCGCGGGGTCGTTGGAGCCCAGGTGGTCGGGCGGGGAGGGATGGTCGAGGAACAATGAGAGGTCGGCCGGGATATGCCCGCTGACCTCGGCGAATGACTGCGCCTCATCCAGCATCGTCACTGCCAATGCCGCCTGCTCCGGGCCAACGAAGTGACTGTCGGGATGGAGGGACAGGAGCACGGGGTCATTCGTGTCGGTGGGCGGGTCCGTCTGAAACCAAAATTCTGGCTCCAACCCGGCGCCGCCGCGCAACGACGCACCGCGGCCGGCGGTCGGCGCGCGCAAGCGACCTCCCGCCAATGCTTGCCTTAGCACGATGACCGCGATCAGGATCAGCAGAACGAGACTGATGATGTCGGGTGCGGATAAAGCGTCAAACATGATTACGACGGCTGCACGGCGTCTTCGGAGATGAGTTCGGCGATGGCGTTATCCAGGCGTTCGGGCTCGGTCGTTTCCCAGGCGCTCAGTGTGCGCCCCAAACGACCGGTTTGGATTCCCGGCAGCAACGGCTCCACCGCCATCAACATCTGCCCGAGCATGAAACTCAAAGGGCGGTGGCTTTCGAGCAAGATGACGGTGGGGATTTGCAACTGACGTTGGCGTAGCCAACCCGGGATGTTGTTCATGTTAACGGCGACGTTTCTTGGACTTGCGTTTTTTGGTTCGCCGACCGCTGGCGCTGGTCGCTGCCGGTCGGGCCTCGGCTTGAGCTTGCTTGGCTGCTTGCCCATTGCCTCCGCCCGCAACATCCTGTCTCATGTGGCAATTCTTGTATTTTTTGCCGCTGCCACACCAGCAAGGATCGTTGCGCCCCAGACGCGGGCCGGCTTTGCGTTGGGGGGCGGGCTTTCCGCTGCCGCCGCCAGCGCTGGGATGCACGGCGCGGATGGGTTGCTGGCGGGGTTGCCTGACGATCTCGACATGGTAAATGCGGCCAACAATGTCTTCTTCGATGCTCGCCAACAATTCGACGAACATATCGTAAGCCGCTCTCTTGTAGGCGACCAGGGGGTCTTGCTGCGCCACGGCCTGCAAACCGATGCCCTCGCGCAGCACGTCCAAATCGGTGAGATGACGCACCCAGCGCCGATCCAGCACTTCGAGCATGAGCAGGCGCTCGATGCGGCGCATGCTCTCGGAGCCGATGCGATTTTCCTTGTCCTCGTAGGCCCGCTCGGCGATGGCGGTCAGGTGATCGGATAGTTCTTCCCTGCTAAAACCCTGCCACACGCGCGGCACCTCGCCCACCGGTAGCGGGAAAATGCGCCGCACGGCCTGGTACAGCGATTCCAGATCCCAATCCTCCTGATAACCCTCACAGAAGGAATTCACCAGACCATCGATATGGTCCCTGACCATGCGCAACACATTCGGTTTGAGTGTGGGCTCGGTCAGGATTCTCCGGCGTTGCTCGTAGACCACCTCGCGTTGTTTGTTGACCACATCGTCGTATTCCAGCACGTGCTTGCGCATGTCGAAGTTGTAGCCTTCGACGCGGGTCTGGGATTGCTCGATGGCCTTGCTCACCACCCCGGCTTCGATGGGCAGATCATCGTCCACGCCCAAACGATCCATGATGCCGGAAATGGTGCTGCCGCCAAAACGGCGCATCAGATCATCTTCCAACGAAAGGTAGAAGCGAGACTGGCCGGGATCGCCCTGGCGGCCGGCGCGACCGCGCAACTGGTTGTCGATGCGGCGAGCCTCATGGCGCTCGGTGCCGATCACGTACAGGCCGCCAACCGCCCGAATCTTGTCCGCGTCCGCCTTCGTCTGCCACCAGTAGTCCCTGAGCACCTCCGCCCAGGGTTCTGTATGCCGATCGGTTGGATCTTCGCCCCGCCGCAGCATATCGACGGCGTCATACCAATCCTGCTCGTGAATCTCATTGAGATCATAATCGCGGCGGCGTAGTTCATCCCGCGCCAGGTTTTCGGGATTGCCGCCCAGCAGGATATCGACGCCGCGGCCGGCCATGTTGGTGGCGATGGTGACCGCGCCCGGGCGGCCCGCCTGAGCGATGATCACGGCCTCACGCTCGTGGTTCTTGGCATTGAGGATGTTGTGTTCGATGCCGCGGCGCTTGAGCAAGCGGGACACATATTCGGAGGTTTCGATGGCGCTTGTGCCCACCAAAACCGGTTGGCCCCGCTTGTACGCGGCTTCGATTTCGTCCATCGCGGCCTTGAACTTGGCGCGCTGCGATTTGTAGACCTGGTCGGGCTGGTCGTCGCGGATCACAGGCACGTTGGTGGGAATCACCACCACATCCAGGTTGTAGATGCGGAAAAATTCTTCCTTTTCGGTGGCGGCGGTGCCGGTCATGCCCGCCAGCTTGCGATACATGCGGAAGAAGTTCTGGAAGGTGATGGTGGCCATGGTCATGTTTTCACGGCGCACCTGCACACCTTCTTTGGCTTCGATGGCCTGGTGCAAACCTTCGGAGTAACGGCGACCGTGCATGAGTCGCCCCGTGAATTCATCGACGATGATCACTTCGCCGTTCTGCACGATGTAATCCTTGTCGCGCTGGAAAAGAACGTGGGCGCGCAGGGCGTTATCCAGGTAGGGCGCCAGTTCCGCGTATTCGGCGTCGTACAGGCTTTTGTCCGGGGGAATGCCCGCGGCGCGTTCCATCTTGGTCAGCCCTTCTTCGGTCAGGGTGACGATGCGATCCTTTTCGTCGAGGGTGTAATCCTCTTCCGGCCTGAGTCGGGGCACCAATTGCGCGAATCTGCGGTAGTTTTCGCTGGATTCCTGGGCCGCGCCGGAGATGATCAGCGGGGTGCGGGCTTCGTCGATGAGGATGTTGTCGATTTCGTCGACGATGGCGAAGTTCAACTCGCGCTGGCTGACCTGATTGATGTCCGTCACCATATTGTCGCGCAGGTAATCGAAGCCGAACTCGTTGTTGGTTCCGTAGAGGATGTCGGCCTGGTAGGCATCGCGACGTTTGATCGGGCGCAGGTTGCGGAAACGATCATCCTGGCTGGGATAGTCGGGATCGTAGAGGAAAGAAGCCTGATCGGGACTGCCGGCTCCGCTCTGGATGACCGCGGCGCTGACGCCCAGGAAGTGATAGACCGGCCCCATCCACTGCACGCCGTATTTGGAGAGATAATCGTTGGGCGTGACGAGGTGCACGCCCCGGCCGGTGAGGGCGTTGAGATAAAGGGCCAGGGTGGCGACCAGGGTCTTGCCTTCACCGGTTTTCATCTCGGCGATGCGACCGCGGTGCAAGACGACGCCGCCGATCATTTGCACGTCGTAGTGGCGCATGCCCACGGTGCGCACCGCAGCTTCGCGCACCACGGCAAAGGCCTGGGGAAGGATCTCTTCCAGGATATCTTCTTCCATCTCGCGCAGGTCCTGGTCCGTCCGCTCGACTCTGCGCTTGAGGCGGTCGATGTCAGAGGGGTCTTCGGCCTCGGAAAGCTCTTCCTGCAAGGCGGCCAACTCCTGGCGCAAGTGCTCTGTTTCGATTTTGATTTTTTCACGGAAACGGTCGGTATACGCCCGGAGCTCTTCATCGCTCAGGCGTTGCATCTCCGGTTCGAGGGCATTGATTTCGTCGACAATCGGGCGGATGCGGTTGATTTCCTTTTCATTCGGATCGCCGACGACTTTCTTGAGTAGATTTCGTAACATAAAGGTAGACTATTTGACGTGGTTTCGTTTCAGGCAGGATTAAAAAATCAATGATTAAAGATTAAGGAAGGGGCGTACGGGACGGGTTTTAGTCATTAACCTTCGATCATTGATCATTTCATTATACCACATCCCTTATCGATGCCGCAGTCTTCGCCGCGGTTTCTTCCCAACTGAAACGCGCTGCTTGTTTGAGCAGGATGCTGGGGTCAGGGGGATGGGCGAGCGTGTCGAGGATGGCCTGGGCCAGGGCGCGCTCATCGCCGACCGGCGCGGGCGGAACCGTGTCGCCCACCACCTCGGGCAGGCTGCTGCTATCGCTGACCAGGGCGGGCGTGCCGCAAGCCAGCGCTTCCAACGGCGGCAGGCCGAAACCCTCGTAGCGGGAGGGGAAAAGAAAGAGCTCGGCCAGGGTGTAAAGGGCGGGCTTGTCCTGGTCGGGTACAAAACCCAAGGTGCGGACGCGCTCCCCCAGGCCGAGTTCAGCGATCAGCGGGCGGGGGTCGGTGAACCAGGTCTCGCCTGGCTCGGGCAGTTTTCCGGCCACGAGCAGCGGCGCTAAGTCCGGCCGCATGGTCCTCGCCCGAGCGTAGGCCCGAATCAGCAGCGGTACATTTTTGCGTGGGTCGAATCCGCCCAGGTAGAAGAGATAACGGGGGGGCAAATCGTAGCGTTGGCGCACCCGCTCCAATTCGTCCGCATCCGTCACCGGCGCGTGGGGGACGCCCAAACCCTCGTAAGTGACAATCACCCGTTCCGCGGGGATGCCCAGATGCTGCACGATGTCATCCCGCGCCGATTGGCTGACGGTGAGCACTGCATCCGCGCGTTGGGCGCTGCGCCCCACCAGCCAGGTGTAGGCCCGAGCCGTGGGCTTGCTGGCGTAATCCTCCAACAGCAGGGGGATGAGGTCGTGAATGGTGACCAGGGTGGGGCAGGGCGGGCGGATGGGCGAACCCCAGTAGGGTGCGAGCGCGACATCCGCGTGCAACCGCCTGCACCAGGCCGGAAAGACGCGCTGCTCCCAGGCGAGTTTGACCAATCGCGCCCCGCGCGCGTACGGGGGCAGGCTCGCGCGCATAATGCGCGCGCCCGCGAGGGACTCGGCAGGGACGCTCCGGCCGGTCGCCCCCGCGTCCACCGCCTGCGGCAACAGCAACGTGATCTCCCAGCCAGGCAGCGCCGCGGGCAAATGCCGCAGCAAACCATGCAGGTATTGCCCCGAACCGGTCGTCGTCTGGCCCCAAAACCAGCCGTTGATGAGGAGTTTCATGCTACGTTTCAAATGGATTCAGTACAGACAATTTGGGAATCCACATGAAATCTTTCGTGTTTCTGGTCACCAACTTTAAGTCATACACCAAGGCCGTGGCGGCGATAAGTGCATCTCCCAATGATATTTTTCTAATCTGCCGCAACTTAATTGCCTGTTCGATGACCTCTTCCGAGAGTTGCAGGACCGAAGCCGCTGCGAAAAACTCTTCGAAATACAGCCGTTCTAACTCTGTCAGCCGATGATAGCCAAGCACCTCAACAGCGCTAATCGCTGACACCGCGGGAGCGTGTATGGCAATAAAATTTCTGAGCGCGCCATATTCTGGTTTCGCCGCATAGATGATGATGTTGCTATCTAAAAGCATTACTCATCCCTGTCTGGAAGCGCCCGGTCTCGCCTGATCTCTCGTTGCCATGCTACCGGATCGGCGATCTCAGTAAGTGATTGCACGGCAGCAAGCTTTTCCAACGCTGCCGCCATACGTTTCCCTTGAGCGATTTCTTTCGGAGCAACGATCTGATCATTCAAAATAGTTACATGAACTGAAACCGCCTCTCTTGGAGAAGGTAATATCGGCGCGCCTCCGCTCCATTCCAGGCGATTGTTTTTAAGTACGGCCTTATAGGTTGCAAGCATAGGAAAATGTCACCTTGTGGGGTTTTATCGCACCACTATTTTAGCCGAGATATACTCATTATCAAAATGACTTCACACTGGGCTGTCCGCAATAGACGTTGGTGA
>DUEF01000050.1 GCA_011176555.1 Caldilineae bacterium | reverse complement strand
TCGCCGAAGTCAACGATGCTTTGATCGGTGGTCAGGCGGTGATGGGCATGAACTACTTCGCCTTCTTCCCGGCGTTGGTCAATCCCGGAACCAACCCGGATTACTACGACAAGATGGGTTTCTTCGCCAATCCCGCCGGCCCCAATGGTGATCGCGGCGCTGCCTTGGGTGGTCAGGGCACCAGCATCATCTCCTACATCAGCCCCGAGCGCCAGCAAGCGTCCATGGACTTCCTCGAGTGGTTCGGCAGTGACGAGATTCAGGCCAAGTGGGCGGAATTCGGCGGCTACACCACCAACAAAGCCGTATTCGAATCCGAAGAATTCCTCAACGCCACGCCCTACAACCGTGCGTTTGCAGAAACCATGGAGATGGTTAAAGACTTCTGGAACATCCCCGAATTCGGCCAGCTTCTGGAAGTGACGCAACGTTATCTGACCGCCTATATCGTCGGCGGTGAGGGCACTGCCCAAGAAGCGATGGACGCCATCGCTGCGGAGCACGACAAGATCCTGCGCGAGGCCGGTTATATCCAATAAGCTGCACGATCAAGCTTGAACCTCAAAGGCGGGGGAGCGACTTCCGCTTCCCCGCCGATTCGCATCTGACGTTTTAGGCATCGCCTTTACACGGCATTCATAGGAACGTAACCATGACAGTTAGCACTCAGGCCCAGATACAGGCGGCAGGACAAGCGCAACCTCAACGAAAGCGCAGAGAGTTGAGTGATCGCGCCATCGTCAATCTTTTTATCTGGCCAACTCTGATTTTACTGATTGCGTGGAATTTTTTCCCACTCATTTACAGCCTCTTTCTTTCCTTTACCGACTACTCGGCCATCGCCAATAAACCACCGCAATGGGTCGGCTTCAAAAATTATGCCGATATCCTCACTGACACCCAGATGTGGAAGTATTTCGCCACGACCGGGCGCTATGCCCTGGTTACGGTGGGAATGCAAACCATTCTGGGGTTCAGTCTGGCGGTGCTCGTACGCGAAAAATTCAGGGGCAGCGGTCTGGTTACGACCCTTATCCTCATCCCCATGATGCTTTCGCCTGTCGTTGTGGGGTTGTTTTGGAAACTGATGTACAACCCCAGCTTCGGGTATTTCAATTTCCTGCTTGGCTTCGGGAATCCGGTGAACGCTCCAGATATGCTGGCCGGGCGCTTTGCCAATGTCCCTGTCCCGAATTTGGCTTTATGGGCGGTGGCCTTGGTTGATATTTGGATGTGGACGCCTTTTGTCATGCTGCTGGTGCTTTCCGGCTTGAAAGCCATTCCAGATTATCTGTATGAAGCGGCGGCCATCGATCGCGCCAGTTCCTGGTTTCAGTTTTGGCGTATCACGGTGCCCTCTGTCATGCCGCTCTTGATGATCGCCATTCTTTTCCGCACCATCGAAGCGTTCAAGAGTTTCGATCTTGTCATGGGGATGACTGGCGGCGGGCCAGGCGACCAGACGGAGTTGATCGCCGTAAATCTTTACCGGCAGGCCTTTCTCGGCCAATGGCGCACCGGACGCGCCAGCGCCCTCGCTTATCTCATCCTTATCATTATCATTGCTATCAGCAACCTTTATATCCGCTACATTAACAAAGCCAACGAGGACTGAACCATGTCAGATTTTTACGAAACCGGTCCCAGCAAACCCGTCACCGAATCGATTCGGGTCGATAAAGTCAGTCCTAAAGCGCGGCGCATGCACAACATTCGCGCCATTGTCGTTGTTATCCTGGCGATCCTCATGTTGATCCCTATTCTGGTGATGACGCAAACCGCCTTCAAGACGCGCGCTGATGTGGTGTCTGTGCCACCAACCATCGTATTCAAACCATCGTTGGAAGGGTTCGTCTTTCTCTTCACCGAACGAGCAATTGCTCCTCCGGGACGCATCAAGGCGCTTCAGGAAGCAGCTGAGACAGGTGATTTGAGCCTATTTGATCGCGTCGCCCTCAACAGCGGTCAGGAGATCACCGGGCTTAGCGATTATGTCGGCCGCCTCACAAACTCATTGATTATCGCCGGCTTATCGACTGTCTTCGCCGTCGTCCTGGGTTTATTTGCCGCCTACGCATTTAGTCGTTTCCCTGTGGCGGGAAAAGACGATCTCATGTTTTTCATTCTCAGTACGCGTATGCTTCCAGCTGTGGTTGTCACTATCCCGCTCTTCATTATGTACCGTCAGTTAGGCATGCACGACACCCACATCGGCATGATCTTGTTGTATACGGTATTCAATCTTTCCCTCTCCGTCTGGCTGCTGAAGGGCTTCATCGACGAGATCCCGATTGAATATGAAGAAGCGGCCCTGGTGGATGGCTATACGCGGATGCAAGCCTTTTACAAAATCGTGCTACCGCAAGCGATAACAGGCATCGCCGCCACCGCGGTTTTTTGCCTGATCTTCGCCTGGAATGAATACGCCTTCGCCCTCATGCTCACCAGCGACACCGCCCGCACAGCGCCGCCCAGCATCGCCACCATGCTTGGCCGCGGCGGTATCGAATGGTCAGCCATTGCTGCCGGCAGCCTGGGGTTCCTCATTCCCGTCGCCGTCGTCGTCTTCCTCTTGCGCAACTACTTGCTGCGCGGCGTCACCTTTGGCGCGATCCGGCAATAATCAACCAGTGAGATCTGACTTATGGCAACCATAGAACTGCAAAAGGTTGAAAAGAAATTCGGTGCGAATCACGCGGTCAAACCGATGGATTTGACCATTGCCGACGGCGAATTCGTGTGTCTGCTGGGCCCTTCTGGCTGTGGCAAGACAACAACGCTGCGCATGATTTCCGGCCTGGAAGCTGTTACGGCCGGCAAGATTCTGCTGAATGGCAAAAATGTGACCTGGAGCCATCCCAGCGAGCGGGATATCGCTTTCGTTTTCCAGTTTTACGCTCTGTATCCACACCTGAACGTGTACGACAACATCGCTTTCCCCCTCCGGGCCGAGGGTGAAAAGAAAGAGGCTGTCGAGAGCCGCGTGAATGAGGTGGTGGACATCCTTCGCATCGAGCATCTGCTCAAAACGAAGCCGGGCAAACTCAGCGGGGGCGATAAACAGCGCGTAGCGCTGGCCCGGGCCCTGGTGCGACGCCCCGCCGCCTTTTTGATGGACGAGCCCCTGGGGGCGCTGGATGCAGAACTACGTGAGGCGATGCGCGCCGAAATCAAGCAACTACACGTCGCCCAGAACGCCACTACCGTGTATGTCACCCATGATCAGGTCGAGGCTATGGCCCTGGGCGATCGCATCGTGGTGATGTCGGACGCCGTGGTGCAGCAAATCGGCACCCCCGCCGAAGTGTACTACGATCCGGCCAATCTGTTTGTCGCCAACTTCATCGGTAGCCCGGGCATGAACCTGATCGCGGGGAAATTGCACGACGGCCGGGTGCAGGTTGCCGGCGGGGTCGACACGATACCTGTGCCTGTTGGCTACCGCAACACGTTGCCGGCGGCGTTAAATGGCGCTGGCGACGTTACGATCGGCTTTCGGCCTGAATCGGCGATTCTCGCTGACGATGGCGATATTGCGGGTGAGATCTACGCTGTCGACATGCACGGCTCCTACAAGCTCTTACACATCAATATCGGAAATGGCGCTACGTCCGGCATCGTACATGTCCGCGCCGACCGTATGGTCACCTTTCCGATAGGCTCGGCCGTGCGTTTTAGCATCGACCCGAAAATGATGCGATTCTTCGATCCCCAGAGCAAACAGGCGATCCAGCAAGAGGTGACTCAATGAGCAGCGTCGAATTACAACACATCACCAAAAAATTCAGGACGGTCACGGCCCTGAACGATGTCTCGTTTACCGTGAAAAATCGGGAGTTTTTCGTATTGTTGGGGCCGACCGGCGCCGGAAAAACCACCACCCTGCGCATCATCGCAGCTCTGTTGCACCAGGATAGCGGCAGCGTGCTTTTTGATGGCGAGTCTGTCGATGATTGGACGCCCGCCGATCGTGATGTGGCGTTCGTCTTCCAGCAGTATTCGCTGTACCCCACCATGACGGTCTACGATAACTTGGCATTTCCGTTGCGTTCGCCAATGCGCAAGACTCCGGGGCCTGAGATCAAGGAAAAGGTGCAGCGCGCCGCCGAGATCCTCCACATCGGCCACCTGCTGGATCGCAAGACCGCCAACTTGTCAGGTGGCGAAATGCAACGCGTCGCCATCGGACGGGCCATCGTGCGAGAGCCCCGCATTTTCTTGATGGACGAGCCCCTCTCGAATCTGGATGCAAAGCTGCGAGAATCGTTGCGCGTCGAGCTGCAACATATGCAGAAAACGCAGGGGAACACCACCCTCTTTGTCACGCATGATCAGATCGAAGCGCTGACGATGGCCGACCGCATCGGTGTGCTGAACGAGGGCCGGATTGTCCAGGTGGGCACGCCCAACGACATCTACGATCGCCCGGCCACGACCTTTGTCGCTCAATTGGTTGGCTCTCCGCGTATCAACCTCTTCGATGCCAGGGTGGAGGATTCACAGTTGTGGCTGGTGGGCAGCAAGATCTCGGTGCCCTGCCCCACCGATAGAACGATGCCCGCCACTGTGCAAGTCGGCATCCGCCCCGAGGACATTCAACCCGATCCCAAGGGTAAATTCTCTGGAGAAGTCATCCTTACCGAGCCTTTGGGCGTGGAAACCATCCTTCACATCCGCTCTGGCGAGCAGGTTTTGACCAGCCTTATTCCAGGCATTTCCAGTATGCGCTTGCACGACACAGTGCATTTCAATATTTTGCGCGACCGCCTGCATTATTTCGATGATTCAGGCAAACGTATTGGACAATAAAAACGTACAAGGTGAGCGTCACTAGATTCTCGCCAAGGAGAAATCAAAATGAGATTTGGCGTCAATAGCTGGGTTTGGACTTCGCCGCTGACCACGGCGGAGTTGGAAAACCTGGCCCCAAAAATCAAGGACATGGGCTTCGATTGGATCGAATGCCCCATCGAAGGCCTGGACGATATGGATTACGGGCGCGCTTCGATGATCATCGAGGATTATGAACTGGGCGTGAGTTGCTGCGCGGCCATGGGGCCTGACCGCGACCTGATTCACGCCGATCCCGCCATCCGGCAGAACGGCATGGACTACATCAAGGGCGCTATCGACCGCTGCGAAGTGCTGGGGGCCACGAATTTGGTCGGGCCCATCTACTCGGCGGTGGGGCGCACCTGGGCGATGACGGATGAGGAAAGAGCCCGGGATACAGATCTGCTGGTCGGAAATTTGAAGGAATTGGCCGCTTATGCCGCCGATCACGGCGTCGTTCTCGGCATCGAGCCCCTGAATCGTTTCGAGACCAGTTTCATCAACCTGGCGTCGCAGGCCATCGAGGTGGTGGATCGAGTGGACCATCCCGCCTGTAAGATCATGTTGGACACCTTCCACATGAATATCGAGGAGAAATCCCTGGGCGCGGCCATTCGCGCCGCGGGGCCCCGGTTGATTCACCTTCATGCCTGTGAGAACGACCGCGGCGCGCCCGGAACCGGCAATATCGACTGGGACGATGTGGCGCAGGGTCTCAAGGATATCAACTACGACGGCCCCGTCGTGATCGAATCCTTCACCGCCAAAGTCAAGAGCATCGCCCGCGCCGCGGCCATCTGGCGACCGCTGGCCCCCAGCCAGGACGCGTTGGCCGCGGACGGCGTCAAGTTTTTGAAGGAATTACTTACATAAAAGGAGTGCAAAAATGAAAGTTGGATGTTTTGCCTTAGTCGATCCATTCTCGTTGCTCGATCACCAATTGGAACGTATCGCTGGCATGGGTTTCAAATATGCCGATGTCACCGACAACCATCCTGGCGGCATCTTGGGGCGCGAATTCGGATTTACCGCCACGGTCAGTCTAGATGACAATCCTGCGGATGTGCGTGGCCTGTTCGAGAAACATGGTCTGACCCCGACCAGCGTCTGCGCCCACGCCAATCTGCTGGACCCCAGCTCTCCCGCCCGTTACGCCACTGCTGAGATCTACAAAGCTGTGCAATTGGCTGCGGGCATGGGCGTCAAGCACGTCATCACCACCGAGGGTGATCCCAAATCGGATTGGGGCCACAATCTCAGCTACGAGGAAAAGATCTTCATCACTGTGGAGAAGCTCTATGAACCGGTGCGATTGGCCGAAGCGCTGGGCGTGCAGATTCTGCTGGAGCCGCACGGCGTGCTCACGGATTCCATCGAGGGCATGCAAGCCATCCTTGACCGCCTGGGTCACCCGGAAACCGTCGGCGTGAACCTGGACACGGGCAATTCATGGCTGGGTGGAGCCGATCCGGTGGCGTTCGCCAAAGCCTTCAAGGGGCGCATCTGGCATGTGCACTGGAAGGACCTGCCTGCTGACTGGGAGAAGCTGCGCGGCGCGATGTACGGCTGTGGTTTCGGCCCCATCGCCCTGGGCGAGGGCGTTATCGATATCGCTGGCGTCTACGATGTGCTGAAAGATGCGCCCGGCTTGGAATACTCCACGCTCGAAGTCGGCGGCGACGAAAACATGGCCAAAAGCTACGCTTATTTGAAAATGCTCGGCGCAGAATAGTTTCACC
>DUEF01000005.1 GCA_011176555.1 Caldilineae bacterium | reverse complement strand
TCTCGTTTTTCCCAGCGCCCGTTCTGGCAACCTCGACATCTGGCTGCTGGACCTGGCCGATCCTGAAAATCCCGACCAGCTTACGATGGCTCCCCAACCGGATGTCGAGCCCAGTTGGTCGCCGGATGGCGCTAGAATCTTGTTTAGCACCCTGCAGGGAACCGAAACAGGTATGAACGATCTGTGGGTGATGAACGCGGACGGCAGTGAGGCGCAGCCTTTGCTGCAGTGGCCGGAGAGCTATGAGTGGGGCGCGGCCTGGTCGCCCGACGGCGAAAAGATCGCTTTCACATCGACCAGGGATTTCGATTACGAGATATACATCATGGATGCCAACGGCGAGGGGGACCCGATCAATCTCACCGACAACGAAGCCCTGGATTCGTATCCCGACTGGTCTGCTGATGGGCGCTGGTTGGTGTTCGTCAGCGACCGTAGCGGTGATTGGGAGATATGGAAGATGGATGTGGAGGCGTGTCTGGCCGCGCGCTTGGCGGATGAAGGGGGGGCGGACGCCTGCGAAGCCACACAACTCACCGACAGCCCTGGCGATGACTTCTTCCCTCGTTGGTCGCCCGACGGCAGCCAGATCGTTTTCACCAGTCGCCGCAACGCCAACCGCAATATCTACATCATGGATGCCGATGGCGACAACCTTGTACAGGTCACCAATTCCCGAGATCACGACAGCAATCCCATCTGGGCGTTGGATGGCCAGGCCATCATTTTTAGCTCCAAACGCAATGCCGACTGGGGCATTTATATCATCAAACCTGATGGTGCGGAAGAGCGCCTGCTGACTGATGCCCCAGGCGAAGATCGGTTCGGCGATTGGTGGTCGGGGGAATGATTAAAGAACAACGATCAAAGATTAAAGGCTGGCTCCCCCGTGAGCGACTCCCTTAAATTACTGATTTTTTGATCATTAATCCTTGCCCTTTGCTCTTTTTCGGAAACGTTTTTTCCACCGCAAACGCCATAATTTGCTTCGCAACCGCCGCCAGAGCGGCTTGGCCGCGGCGTCGTTGGGCTGTGCGGACGCCGGGCCGTAGGCGCGGCGTTCCAGTGCTTTGCTGAGTTGGGCGATGTCGTCCGCGGCGGTCCGGGCGATGTCCGGGGAGCGTGTCTCCCGGTCCAGGTGAGCGCGCCAGCGCCGGGCGTATTCGCGGGGGGTGAGCCAGGGGGCCGGGACCACATCCAGACGGTCGCCCCAGCGTTCCAGGCGGAGATAGGCCAGTTGCCAGGGGTTGGCGGCCATTCGGCGCAATTGCCAATCCCGCCAGATGGCGCTGACGATCAACATCAACACCAACAAAAGCGCCAGGAGCAGCGCCCAGCGCCAGGATCCGTACAACAGCCAGGCCTGACGCCGCAATTGCGCTAATTGATTCGCTAGCTCCACCGAATCGCTGACCCCGACCGTTGTTTTTGTCCCGACCGGCTGGCGTACGTATACAGGTTGCGCGGCCGTGGGCTCGAAGGGGATCCAGCCGTAATCAGCGAAGTAGAGCTCAGGCCAGGAATGGGCGTCGGCCTCGACCACGGTGAAGCGTTGGCGCTGCTCGTCGTATTCGCCCGCGGCATAGCCCACGGCCAGGCGCGCGGGCAGGCCCAGGCTACGGGCCATCACCACCATGCTCGTGGCGTAATAATCGCAATAGCCCCGCTGCAGATCGAAGAGAAAGTAGTCGGCGATATCGACATCCGCGGGCGGTTGGGGCACATCCAGATCGTAAGGATAGGTGCGCAGGTAGGATTCGATGGCCTTGGCCTGATCGTAAGGCGTCTCGGCTTCTGCGGCCACGTCCGCCGCCAGGGCCAGAACGCGGTTGGGGATCGAATCGGGCAGGGCAAGATAGGGTGTGAGGGCGTTGTCGGTTGCCGGAGGGACAGAACGCAGGTCGGATTCAGTGACGTCCGGCATCTCGGAAATGATGGTGTAGTCCCGCGCCTCCGCCTCGAAGCCGATCGCATCGGATGGCGCCCGCAGATGCGCTTGAAACGGGCGATCGGCGGCGATGGGTTCGCCCACGCCGTACAGCCAGAAGGGGCGGTTTGCAGTGATCTCGAACACCTGCCGCAACGAACGTCTGCCCTGCCACGATTGCGTAAGCCAGGCTTCGCCGGGCGCATAGCGCTCGATCGTCGCGTCCGCGGGGTTTTCCCAGCCCTGGCCGTTGTACGTGGAGAAGGTGACGCCCCGCCAGCGGTAGTTGGCGGTCACGCCGCTGGCGACCGGATCGGGATCGTTGGTGCTCACGGTCATGGCCAGGCGCTGCGAAAGTTCGGGCGGGTCGCCGATCAGATGCGCACGGGGCAGGCCGCCGCCGGCGCTCACGCCCTGATCCACCGGGCTCCTGGGCGTGCGATCCAGTTCGGGCAAAAAGCGCTCGATGCGCGCTTCCAAAACATTGTAGGGATGGCTGAAAACGTCCCAAAAGGCGCTGCTGATGGCGGAGAGCCGCACGTTGGGGATTAGCACCATAACCCCCGCCACGGTCGCGGCCACGAACAAGCCACTCAGATAGAGTTCCAGGCGAAATTCGCGGGAATAATCGACGGCGTTGGCCTTCCAGTTCGTCTCCAGGCGATATTGGCGCAGGCGCACCGCTAACATCACCAGCGCCATCATAAACGCGGCCAGCCAGAGGACTTGCAGGGAAGCGAAGTAGCTGTTCGCGGCCAGGACGAAACCGGCCGGCGTCAGGGCCAGCAGGGCGCGATGGCGGCGGAGTGTCGCCCAGCCCGCCCAGGCGGCTGCCGCCCACAGAATCAACAAAAGCGCCAGCGAGAAGATCTGCGGGGCCGACACCGTTTGCCCGCTCGCCAGGCCCTGGCCCCACGCCTGGAGCACCCCGAAAAACGTTCGCAAGTGATCAAACATCCAGGGTGGGAGTAGCACAATCTCTGGCGGGGGTTGCTCCGGTCGGGTCAAGATCAGCGCCAGGTAGCGGAGATTGGCGATGATCAGCAGCAGGGGCGGCCAGGCCCGGGCGATCGTGATGATCCCGACCGTCAGCCCGGATCCCGCCAGTAGCGCTGCGGCCAACCATCCCCGCTGCACGAGGCGGGCTGAGGTCATGCCGGCCAGCAGGGCGAGGATGGCGGACGCATAAAGTGACGGCGTCTGGCGCAGCCAGCGGGCGTCTTCCACCACCCAAACCATGACCAGGATGGCCAGCAGCAGGGCGAACACCGTCGCCCAGCCCTCGGCCGGGCGCAGGCGGGTCAAAATGCGGCCGAGCAAACGCCAACCCCGTTCCGGCATCAGACCTCCTCCTCCATCTCGACCGTGATCACTCGCCCCGTGCCGAACAGCGTTTTCAGGACTTTGCGTTTGCGTTTGATGGCGACCAGGGGCGTAAAGGGATAGCCCTGGGCGATTGTGCGGCTGAAAACGCCGTAATCGGCGAGCAGGTTTTGCAAACCGGCGAGCCCCCCCTCAGTCCCCTCGGCGGTGGCGGGAAGCTCAGCCTGCCCCTCTTCTCGGGGAGAGGTGAAAGATGCCGCGTCGAGCAGGAGGGCGGCGGTGGTGATGTCGCGGCGCTGGTACTGGAGCAATTCGCCCACCCAATCGGTTTGGGATGATGACGTGATCACCAACACGGTGCGCCCGCGGCCAATGTCCGGCCGGATTTGTTTGAGGACACGCGCCAGCGGCCAGCCTTCGGCTGCTTCGGCGTGGGTGAGGGCGTGGAGCAGTTGCCAGAGATTGCCGCGGCCCGGTTGCGGCGGCACGATCTTGGCTTCCCGGCCCAACGCCACCAACCCCACCGCCCGGTTTTCATCCAGATGTTTCGCGGCCAACGACGCCGCCAGGATCACGCCATATTCGAGCGTGCTCTCCTGGCCTTCGCCCGCCTGCACCGCGGCATCGAGGTCGAGCACCAGCCACAGCGCCCCGGCCGGCTCCTGATCGAACTGGCGGATCATCAGCTTTCCCAATTGGGCGGTCTTGCGCCAATGCACCAGATGCAGGCTATCGCCGGGGACGTAATGCCGCACTGTGCGGGCGAGGAGGGCCTCGGTGGGGGCGGGCAGGGCGCGGCTGGCCCGGCCACTGGCGCTGCCACGCGGGAGCCGAAATTCGGGCAAGCGCATCACACGGGGGTAGACCATGAGCGTGCGCACTTCGGGATAGCTGAGCGAAACATCGAACAAACCCAGGGGATCGCCCAGCGAGAGGGACCACGGCCCCAGCGTGAAAACCCCGCGTTTGGTGCAAACGCCCTGCGCTTGCCAGGCATAGCTGCCGCGAGCGTCCACCGCCACCGCCCGGTCGATGGCGTAGCCCGGCACGTCCGAATGATCGGTGACAGTGGCCCAGAGCAGGGGAAACGAGCTGCCGTTCCGCAAGCGGAATTTCTCCTGCACGCGGTCTCCGACCACGATCCAATTGCCCCGGGATGTGCGCTCGGCCTGAATCTTGTCTCGCATCTCCCTCGCCCAGATGTAGGAAATCCCAACCAGCCCGCACAGCCCCACCAGCAGCGCCATCCACACCGGATCCGGCTCAATCAACTGTAAAAAAGCCAGTACGCCGATCAGATAAAGGGGCAGACGACTGCGCAGGGTGAGACGGCGCTCGATCTCGGGCTTCATGCCATCATTGTAGCCCCTCCCCCTGCTCGCGGCAATTCGTACGTTTTAGGAGGCGCTGTACCAGGAAAGTGAGCCACGGTGATGGCTGCTTTTTATTCGCAAACGACCATCCTTTCCAGGCGCGGTACATGGAACCGGCGGTGTAACGGCCCTGCGCGTCCGCCTGGGCGGTGATGGCGCTGACCATTTGCCGGAAGCGGGGATCGTCGTGGACGAAGGGAAAGCGGCTGAGGACATCCACCACGTGTAGGATGTCGTACCAGATGAACGGGTATTTGAGCTTGCGATAATCTGTGCCCAAACCAAACATGTAGATTTTACGTTCAGTCTGGTGTTGCCAGTGCCAGAGCAGCATCTCGGCGCCGGCGCGGGTAGCGGGGCTATCGCGTAGGTCGGGAACCAGCGATAACGCTTTGAGCGAGTAGACATTGACGATGGGGCAGGGATCAGCTTTGCGGCCAGGACCACGAAATTTCCCAAATTCGGGTGCAGAGCGGCAGCGCCAGCCATTGTCGTCAATTTGCCCGACCAGATGCTCGACCGCTTTCTGGACCCGGCCATCTTCGCTCAGGCCCATCGCCAATAGCGCGTACAGCAACGTCGGCGTGTCGCATAACATCCACGACCAAATATCCTCGCCGCTGCCGCCGTAACGAGGATGGACGTTGAGCACGGTCTGGAATGCGCCTTCGCGGGATTGATGCGCCAGCACCGTTTCCACTGCCACCGCCATGCCCGGATCATCCGCCCGCACGCCGAAATCGGCCAACGTGCTGAAGGCGTAGAGGGGATGGCTGGCGTCGTTGTGGCGCTTGAGCGCTGTGTCGCCCCAGGATGTTGCCGCAGCCATCAGCGCTTGCACCTGGGGATGGGCCAGCATCTCCGCCCGGGTGGCGAGCACAGTGGGGCCATCCGCTGGTTGGTCGAGCAGATCAACCAGAGCTCGGTAGCGCGTCCAGGGCTCCGGGCTATCCAACAGCCATTGCACTATGTCAGTCATTTGGGGCCTCCTCAAGCCAGTTTTTTGGCCAGTTTGCGCACATTGGCCCGGCGATGGTCCAGACATTCCGCCGCCGTTTGCCGCAGCGCTGGCTCCAGCGCCGGTTCGACTGCCACCAGCTTGCTCATCGCTTCCAGCACCAGCTTAGCGTGCTTGCTTTCCCATTGCCATAGCGCCCATTCCAGATGAGGAAACATCTCCCGCGCCCGTTCTGGGCTGGAGCCGCCATACTCGCCTAATGCCACCACCGCGTAATCGCGTACGATGGTGCTTTTGTCACGCTCGATTTTGGCGAGCAGGTTGAGGATGATCGCTACGATTTGATCGGGGACCAGCGCTGCGACCAGGGCCAACGCGTGGGTGGTTTCCCAGCGCACCCGCGTGGTTTTGTGATCGAGCAAGGGAATTAGATCGTCGACATAGGGCGTGACCAGGGCCGGGTTCACCTCGGCCACTTCGGTGAAGACTTCGGCGCAGTCGCCCACCAATTTGGGATCGCGCCAGTCCAGACCAACCGCCACTTCTTCCAATAGCTCAGGGTGATCTAGGGCCTCGCTGGCCACAGCTTTGTTGGACGCCTCGCTGCGGTCACCCACGGCTGAAGACAATCGTTGTAGAACGCTCATTTTTATCCTCCACTTGTTTTATCACTGATGTGCCGAGATCAATCTCCGAGAGAGCCTCGCCTCACGCGACCTGCTCTGTCTGCCGCGCCGAGAGCGTGATGCCCAATTGTCCCAGCCAGTAGGTGATGATGATAACGTATCGGGTCGCTGGCTGCGGCAAGTCCCATACAAACATATTCAGCGCGATGAGAGTGTCGCTAAACGTGAAAAGGATGGCGCCAAGCAGTCCGGCTTTGGCCGAAAACGCATTGATTGCCGCAACACCCACGCGGCTGGCGGCCCGCCACAGCATGGTTGTGATCACGATAACGTACAGCAATATCGGGATCATCATATCACCTAAATCGCCTTGCGTGGCGAAGACGGCGAAAATGAGAACGCCGTAGCCATACGCCAACAGCGCCCGCCACGGAAAAAGCCGACGGCTGTCTCTGGTGAAGGCGACGATGTAAGCCACGTGACCCAGCAAAAACGCCACCAGGCCGAAGATAAACGTGTCCGGCGAGGCTTCGAGCAGGATATCGCCGAGCATCGATAACAGAAGACCGACGATAATCGCCCATTGGTAGGCCTTTTTTCCCGGTAGCAGATAGACCCACAAAGCCATGAGCAACACCGGGATCGGCTTGACGATCATGCGCAGCCAGTAAAGATCGAGCGCATGGCCAACGAGAAACAGCCCGGCGGCCACAATCCCGATGACAGCGAGCGTTTTGGTGCGGCCAGACATAGACGGACTGGCTGAATCTGTTTTATTCACGATGGACCTCCCGCTGGCGACAAACAGAGTTTGCCGAAAATGAAGCGCTTTTTCAAGGCAATGGAACAAAAAAACGATGCCGTCCATTGTACCGTATTGGCGCTGAATGCGATAGTTGGGTGCAGTCAATCAGGCGCGGTTTCCCCACTCGTCACGCCCGAGGCGCGGGCTCAGCCACCCTTGAAACCATTGGCGAATTCACGCGTGAGATTCAGGTAAGCGTCGCCATAAAACTGGCTCGGTTCGATATACGTCCCCTCCACCCACTCGTTGAAACTGTGAATCCACAAGATGTCGGGATTGCTCTTGACCGCGGCGTTGTAAGTGGCCCGATAGAAATTGCCATCTTCGCGCGGTCGCACGAAGGGCTGGGAGGGCACGCGCACATCGGCGCGGCAGCCTGCGCGGCGATCATCCCAACCGGGCATCAATGTCCCCACCCACAGTTTTGGCTCGCCCGTTTTCTGTTCCCACGAGCGCACGCGGCTGGCCCAACGCGAGGCCTTCACGTAATCGTTGGGGTAGGCGGCGTGGCTGACTCTGTACACCCACAGCCCATCGAAAACCGAAAGGTAGGAGGGATCCAGGCCCTCGGCGATCCACCAATACTGCTTGCCGGGATCCACCTGGGCGCGGATGCTGGCCCAGGCCTGCTTGGGATTTTGGCCTGCGGCCAGGGGCACGCGGTCTACGCCTTCGAAAAAGATCACCGGCCTGCCCTGAATGCGCAGAAAGTTGGGATGTCCGCCGTATTGCGATTGCAAGTGCCGGATGGCGGCGATCGTGTTCCCCTGGCTGGCTCCCGACCAGTAATGGGCCAGGAAAATAACGGTCGATTGGAAATCCGTACCCTGCGACTTGTTCAGCAGGGTGGCGAAATTGCGGTCGGTGCGGTCGCCGGGGCCGACCCATTGCAAGGTGAAGCCATCGATGCCGGCGTTGCGGGCCATGCGAATGTGTTCGGCGATGGCTTCCGGATCGTCGGAGTGGTAGCGCTTCAACGGTTTGTCTCCGGCGCTGATGTTGCAATCGTCCCAGCCATTGCCATCGTACCAGGCGAAGTAGTTGGCCAGCACTTTGCGCTCGACGCGCGCCTGGCCTGGGGCCACCGCCGCGGCCAGGGCCACCGGTTTGGGCGTGGGTGTGGCGGGCAGCGGGGTGGGCGTGGGCGGTGGGGCTTGCACCGGCAGATCGGCGGTGTCACCACTGTACGAGACCAATTCGCCGAAAATCCAACCAGCATCGCCGCCGAATTTCACCGCCAGCCAGTCACCGGCCTCGTTGCGGCCAACGACGGCCAGCATCTGGCCCTGCCCCAGTTGGGAAAGGATTTCGTACTCTGCGCCCGGCCCGCTGCGTAGATTCACCAGCTCCTCGCTGACCTCGGCCAGAGGCAGGACATTCGGGTCGGGTGTGACCACGGCCAGCGCCTCCAACTCATCGAGCCCGGTCAGGAAGTCGGTGAACACCCAGCCCGGGTCACCCTCTTCAGGCTGCACGAACAACCAGTCATTTTCGGCGCTGCGGCCAGTGGCTCGCAACTCGGATCCGCTCTCCAGTTGGGCGATGATGGCGTAATCGGTGCCCGGGCCCGCCCGCAGATTCACTAAGTCCTCGCCGATGATGGCTCGTTGGCCGGGAACAGGCGTGCTGGTGGGCGTGGCAGTGGCGGTGGGGCGCGGCGTCGGCGTGTCGGTGACTGCGGGCGTCGGCGTGGCAGCCGCGGTGGGCGTGAATGTCGGATTTTTGGTACGCGTGACTGCCGCCACCACGGTGGATGGGGCGGCGGATTCCACTTGCGCGTCGGTCGCGTCGACCAGATTCATCAAAAGCAGGATGAACTGGACGAGGACGACGGCAAGCAGGAGCAGGATGATGGCCAGCAGCCACCGGCGTTTACTATCCTTCAAAAAGAGACCTCAAGCGGTGGGCTACCCGGATAGCGGGCGAATCGGCATTCTAGCACATCCCGGGCGAGGAGGGGGAAAGTCAGGATGCTTCGGGCGTGGCGGTGGGGGGCGGCGTCGGCGTCATTCGCCCCGGCAGTAAGAGGATGTCGTCGTGCAGCAGCAACATTTCGCCGAAGACCCAGCCCTGTTGTCCCAACTCGGTGCGGGCGTAAAGCCAATCTCCTGCCGCGTTGCGCGCGGTGAGCAGCAATGCTTCTCCCTGACCCAGGATGACGACGACCGCGTAATCGGATCCAGGCCCCTCGCGCAGATTGGCGAGTTCCACCCCGACCTCGGCGACGAAAGTGGGCGCGGGCGTGGCGGTGGGCGTGAGTGTCGGGGTGGGGGTGAGCGTGAGGGTGGGCGTGGGGGAGATGGTTGGCGTCGGCGTGAAGGTGGGCAGAGGCGTCAGGTCGAGATAGGGGGTGCTGGTGGGCAGCGCCGCCACGGCGTCTCGACTGATAAAGGTTGGGGTCGGGGTTGGCGTGGGTGGTTCCACGGGCGCGGGCTCACGCTTGCCGACGGCCAATTGCACCAGAAGGATGATCAGCAAGATGACGATGATAACCAGGAGGCTGCAACTGCGAGCGCGGCGCTGGTGGCGATGAGTCAAAATGGCATGCCCTCCAACACCGTCGCCGTGGCCATGCCGTAGCCGATGCACATGGTTTGCATGCCCCACTGGGCGCCGCGGCGCACCATTTCGTGCACCAAGGTGGTCATCACGCGGGCGCCGCTGGCCCCGAGCGGATGGCCGAGGGCAATCGCCCCGCCGTTGGGATTCACGCGGTCAGAGTCGGGGTGTAGCGCCTTCATCCAAGCTAGCACCACAGAAGCGAAAGCCTCGTTGACTTCGATCACATCCATGTCGTCCAGGGTCAAACCGGCGCGGTCGAGCACCAAACGGGTGGCCGGGATCACACCTTCCAGCATGAGCACAGGATCGGAGCCCACGACCGCCCTTGCGTGCACCCGAGCCAGGGGCTTGAGCCCGAACTTTTTCACTGCCTCGCCCGACGCTACCATCAGGGCCGCAGCGCCATCGCTGATCTGGCTGCTGTTGCCTGCAGTGATCACGCCATCTTCCTTGAAAACGGTTCTGAGCGCCGCCATTTTCTCCAGGTCGGCGTCGAAACGGATGCCCTCATCGACGGTGACCGTACGCGTCCCGCCGTCGCCATCCGGGACGGAAATGGGCAGGATCTCCGTCTGGAATGTCCCATTTTCGGTGGCCCGGGCCGCTTTGCGATGGCTTTCGTATCCGAATCGATCCAATTCTGTTCGGGGAATTCCCCACTTTTCAGCGATCAGCTCCGCTGAAATGCCCTGCGAGACCAGTTTCTGGGGCATGGGGGGCCAGTGGTCGGGATAGTCGGATCCCATGGGCACGCGGGTCATGTGCTCTACGCCGCCGGTCAATACCAGATCCATGTCTCCGGCCAGGATAGCCTGCGCCGCGAAATGCACCGCCTGCTGGCTGGAACCGCACATGCGGTTGAGCGTCACCGCGGGAACCTCGACGGGGAATCCGGCCTTGAGCACCGCCATGCGGGCGATGTTGGCTCCTTGCTCGCGGATGGGCGTCACGCAGCCGAAGATCACATCTTCCACCTGCGCCGGTTCGAGTTCGGCCTTTGCGACCGCTGCTTGCAACACAGCCACAGCCAGATCGATGGGCAAGACCTCGCTGAACATGCCTTTGCGGCGACCAGTGGGCGTACGGACGGCTGAAACGATGTAGGCTTCTCGCATTGTTGCTCCTCCTGAATGGATGGGGGCCTTATTTTCACCCAAACAACAAAGAACGGCAAGCCTCGTCAAGCGACTTGCCGTTCTCTCCGTTGATTGTGTCCGAGTCAGGTTTAGCGCGACAATTCGCGTGCGATAATGTGCCGCTGCACCTCGCTGGAGCCTTCGTAAATCTGGTAGATTTTGGCGTCTCGCATCAGTTTTTCAACGGGGTATTCCTGACTATAACCATAGCCACCGAACACCTGCACGGCTTCGATTGTCGCATTCATGACCACGTCGGCGCAGAAGGCCTTGGCGTAAGCGGCAATGGTGGTGTTGCGTTGGCCGACGCTGTGCAGCCAGGCCGCTTTTTGCGCCAGCAGACGCCCGGCTTCGATCTGCATCGCCATGTCCGCCAGCTTGAAACTGACCCCCTGCTTGGCGATGATCGGTTTGCCGTAGGCCATGCGGGTCTTGGCATACTCAGTCGCTTCTTCCAGGGCGCGGCGGGCGATGCCAATGGCGGCGGCGGAGACGGCTGGTCGCGAGCTGTCGAAGACTTTCATGGCTGTGAGGAAGCCAGTGCCCTCGGGGCCGATGCGATTTTCGACCGGCACCTCCACATCTTCCAGGAAAACCTCACCGGTGTGCGCGGCGTGTTGGCCCAGTTTGGGCAGTGGCAACCCGGTTTTGACGCCCATCTCGCGCTCGACGATGAACATGCTAATGCCTTTGTAGCGTTCCTGGCGGTCTGTTTTGGCAAAAACGATGAAGAGATCGGCCACCGGGGCGTTGGTGATCCAGGTTTTCGTGCCGTTGATGATGTATTTGTCGCCTTTGCGCTCGGCGTAGGCCTTGATGCCGGCGACATCGGAGCCAGCCGCCGGTTCGGTCAGGGCGTATGCGCCCATCACGCCTTCAGCCAGTTGCGCCAGGTATTTCTTCTTTTGCTCCTCGGAACCGGCGATGATGAGTGGCAAGGCCGCCAGGGAATTGAGCATGAGTGCGGTCTGAATGCCGGAGCAAGCCCAGGCCAGTTCTTCGTTGAGGATGACCTCTTCCAGCAGATTCATGCCGTGGCCGCCGTATTCTTCCGGGATGTTGACGCTGAGCAGACCGTATTCCAGCGCTTTTTCGACGATTGGCCAGGGGAACTCGTGGCTCTGGTCGTAATGCTCCGCCACCGGTTTAATCTCGTTCTCGGCAAAGTCATGCGCCATATCGCGCAACATTTTCTGTTCGGACGACAAGTTGAAGTTCAACATATAGCTCACCTCTTGTGTTGGGAAGAATGGTTGATGGGGGGATTGACACAATACACCTTTACGCGGTTGCAGCGTTGCAACGGAGTAAATCATACACCATTCTATCATGCAATGACGCACTGCGTCAAGTGTGATTCTTTGATGGTGGTTCCCCCCCAGTTTTTTGCCGTTTTGGGCGCAAAACTAAAGCGCCAGTGTCACTTCGTCACTCGTCCTTGACGCCAACGATAGCTGATGCTAAAGTGGGTGTGAGATCAGTCCGTTCGGGCAACCCCGTCAGGCTTGCGGGCGTCCGTCATTCATCGTATGAGGTTGAGAAGCATGAAAAACGTTAGTGTGTTGGCTGCTAAACGTTTAGGCATTTCACAATGCGCCTGCGACACGGCCCTTGGCGAAATCGCTCGCATGATGGACAAAGATGATATCAGCTCCCTGGTGGTCGTGGATGAGGATGGTTTTCTCGAGGGCATCGTCACCCGCACCGATGTCGTGCGGGCCGCTCTGGAAAGGCCGGAGGATTGGGAAGAGGCTCCTTGCTGTGACTGGATGACGGATGAAGTCATCACGGTTCAACCTTCAACGTCGTTGGCCTCGACCGCACAGATCCTGCAAGCAAAGCACATCCATCGCGTTGTTGTCGTTCAACCCGATGGCGAACATCTGCGGCCCATTGCCGTCTTGTCAGATAGCGACATCATCTACCATCTGGTCAATCGGGATCGATAAGGGGCCTGCGCTGAGTGCGCATCGCTGTTGTGAGTTCGACACGCCTCATGATGAACCGCCGCCGTTTGTTGGGTTTTCTCGCACTGATAGTCGTTATCTGTTTGGGAGCTTGGAGCGTGGCGGCTCAGGAAGACGAGCCTGGATTTATTCTGACAGGACAAGTTGTCGATGCTCAGGGGGCGCCCGTCGACGAAGCCGTGGTGACGGTGTTCGCTGCAGGCGAAGACGTCGTTCTGGGTGAAGGTGTAAGCGGCGAGGATGGCGTCTGGCGGGTGGCGCTGGATCGAGAGTATGATGGCGCGCTGACCGTGGTGATTGTACGTCCGCATTTCGAAACAGCGACGCTCAATGTGCCGGCGGAAAAAGTGCAGAGCGGCGCGGGTTCAGAACGTTTTTACATCGAGCAGGTGACGTTGCAACGACATGTGACGCCTGGCTTTTGGGTTGCGACGCTGGTGTTCGCCGGCGTGCTGTTGCTCATCATCCTGGAAAAGGTGCATGCCACCACCGCGGCCCTGCTGGGCATGGGCATTATCTTTCTGGTGCATTATCTGGTGGGGATGGAACACCCCGACTGGCAGATCCTGGGCTTTGAACGGGCTCTCGGCTACATCAACTGGCCGGTGATTTTTCTGATCATTGGCATGATGATCATCGTCGCCGTTATCGAAAGCACCGGCATCTTCCAGTGGCTGGCGTTTCAATCCTACCGACTGAGCCGAGGGCGAAGTTGGCTGCTGGTGCTGATCTTGATGATGGTCACGGCGCTGGCGTCGGCGCTGTTGGACAACTTCACGACGATGTTGCTCATGGTCCCCATCAGTTTGCAGATCGCCCTGGCATTGGGCCTGAACCCGGCCGCTCTGATTATTCCCGAAGTGCTGGCCTCCAACGTCGGCGGCATTAGCACTCTGATCGGCACGCCCACCAACATCCTTATCGGCGCTTATGCCGACATCGGCTTCAATGGCTTTCTGGTCAACCAAACACCCGGCGTCATCCTGGCCCTGGCGGTGATGTCGCTCATCGTGCTGGTCATGTTTCGCTCGGAATGGCGGAAGACGCCGGGCGGCATTTCGCCAGCGCTGTACGCCAAATTGGCCGAAAACGGTCGTATTCGCGAGCCTGGCGTGCTGTGGCGGGCCGGACTCATCTTTTTGGGCACGCTGGTTCTGTTCGTTGTCGGCGAGCGCTATCACATGGAGCCGGCCGTGGCGGCGATGGCGGGCGCGGCCGCGGTGCTCTTGTGGGTGCGCCCCGATGTCAACGACAAAATCAAAGAGGTGGATTGGACGACACTGGTTTTCTTCATGGCTTTGTTCATCCTGGTCGGTTCCATCCAAGAGGTCGGTTTGTTGGATCAAGCGGCGCAGGGGTTGGCGTATGTGGTGGGAGAACGACTGTGGGTGGGGATTCTGGTGATCGTGTTCGGCGTCGGCGCACTTTCCCTTATCGTCCCCAACATTCCCCTGGCCGCGGCCATGCTTCCCGTCGTCTCTTCTCTGAGCATGATCGTTCCCGGCGCTGGCGACGCACTTTACTACGCCCTCTCGATGGGGGCGGCGATGGGCGGCAACGGCCTGGTGATCAGCGGCGAGGCCAACTTGGTGACGGCGGGTATCGCCGAGCGCGCCGGCTCGCCTATCGCCTTCAAGGCTTTCATGCGCGTGGGGCTGCCGGTGACGTTCGCCACCTTGATCGTCGGCGCTCTGTGGCTACTACTGCGTTTTGTCATTTTTGGAGGATAAATTGATGGTCGAGCCAGACAAAAACCAGTTGGAAGACAAGCAACGGTCGGAACATGTGGTGTTGTGCGCCACCCGCGGCGGCCCTGCCAGCTATCCCAATCAGGATGCGGCCATCGCCCTGGCCAAGGCGCGCGGCCAGGACATCGTGTTCATCAATGTCACCAACATGAAATTTCTGGACAAAGTATCTAGCGCCATCTTGGTGGACATGGATGAGCAGATGGAGGAGTTGGCCGAGTTCTTGTTGCTGATGGCCAAGGAGCGGGCGGAGCAGGCCGGCGTCAGCGCTCGCACCGAAGTGAGAACCGGCTCGTTTTGCCAGGCGCTGATCGACGCCGTCCACACCTATCACGCCGATGTCGTTGTATTTGGCCAACCAGGTGAGTCGGGCAGTCTCTTCAAGGCCGAGCAACTTCAGCGATTGGGTGAATGTTTGCGCTCGGAAACCGGAGTGGAAGTGGTTTTGCTGTGAAAACCATTTGCCTGAGCGGCAGCATGCGCTTCAAATCCCTGCTGGCCGAAACAATCGCTCAAGCTGAGGCAATCGGACTTGAGGCGCTGTTTCCTAACCTGGATTTCGTCATTGCCAAAGAAGATCTGACTCCGGCCATGGTGCAAAAGCTTTGCCGGGATGAATTCGACGCCATCGACAAAGCGGAAGCGCTGTACGTCCTCAATCCCGACGGCTACACCGGCGCGCTGGTCAAGATCGAGATCGGTTACGCACTCGGCAAAGATAAGCCTGTCTACTTCAGCGAACCGGCCAACTCGCTCGAACTGGACGCGTTGTGCTCGGGCGTGATTCCGGTCGATGACATCGAACAATTCAGCGATATGTGATACGATAACGCCATTCTAACGTAGCGAGGATCACACCATGACAACTTCCAAACGCAAACGGCTCGAGAAACTCTTGACCGGGGAAAAAGCGGATCGTCCCGGCGTGGCCTTGTGGCGTCATTGGCCTGGAGACGACCAGGATCCGGTGGAACTGGCCCGCTCCACCATCGCCTGGCAGGCGCAATTCGATTGGGACTTCGTCAAAGTCAGCCCCGATTCCAGTTTCTGCGTGGAGTGCTGGGGCGCGAGATCGCGCTGGGTGGGCAACAATGAGGGGAATCGCCAGTACGTAACGCATCCCATCGAAATGGTCGATGATTGGGACACGGTGCGTCCTGTCGATCCGCTCTCGGGGCGGCTGGGCGGGCAGATTCAATGCCTGGAGATCCTCGGCCAAGAATTCGCCGGTGAGACGCCCTTCATCCAGACCATTTTCAGTCCCACCTCGCAATTGAAATACCTGGCGGGCAAGGATCGGGTGTTGGTGGAGATGCGCACGCACCGCGCAGCGGTGGAAAAGGCCTTGCAGGCCATCACCGAGACCACTATTCGGTTCCTGGAAGCGATGAAGCAGACCGGCGTGGATGGCATTTTCTTCGCCGTGCAATTGGCGACGCCTCACGACCTGACGCGAGGCGAGTACGAGTGTTTTGGGCGATCTTACGATTTGCAGATCCTCGAAGCCGCCGCCGATCTGTTCTGGTTCAACCTGTTGCATCTCCACGGCCAGGATGCCTATTTCGACCTGGTGGCCGATTATCCGGTGGCGGCCATCAACTGGCACGACCGCGAAAGCCGCCCCACGCTGGCCGAAGCGCGCCAGCAGTTCGCGGGCGGGTTGGTGGGAGGCCTGCGCCAGTGGGATACCATGTTGCACGGGACGCCCGAAGATGTGCGCTGCGAAGCCGCCGACGCCATCGCACAGACCGACGGGCGGGGCTTCATCCTCGGTACAGGCTGCGTCACGCCCATCACAGCGCCGTGGGGCAATCTGCGGGCGGTGAGGCAGGCGGTGGAAATATACGGTTGATATCAGGTATTGGCTATTGGCTGGCGGCTGATTCGGTAACCAATATCCAGTGCCCAATACCCAACATCCGTCTTATGCCCCAATTTCGTTTTTGCCCCCACTGCGCCCACGAACTCGTCCGAAAAGAGATGTTTGGACGAGAGCGAGCCTATTGCCCCGCCTGCGGTTTCGTCCATTTCCGCGATCCCAAGCTGTCGGTGGGCGGGTTGGTGGTGAAGGATAGCCGGGTTCTGCTGATTCGACGGGGTGTGATCCCGCGCATTGGTTATTGGGCCGTGCCTTCCGGCTTTGTGGAGTACGATGAACAGCCGCGCCCGGCCCTGGCGCGGGAGATCGAGGAAGAGACGGGGTTACGCGTTCAGGTGGGGCGAGTGATCGAGGTGTTTCCCAATGCCGACCCGGAGAAACCGGGCGTATTTCTCTTTTTCGAGGCGCAGATCACGGGCGGCGAGCTGAAACCGGGTGATGATGTGTCGGACGCGCGCTGGTTTGGGCGGGAGGAGATGCCGTGGGAGACAATGGCGTTTGCGGAGATGAGGGAGCTTTTGCGGGCGTATTGGCGCGGGGACGAGACGTCTCCGCAAACAGGGCGGCCCCTACCCGGCAATGAATCACCGGGCTACTAGCGACCTCCGGTCGCCACAGCGCCCGATGATGGACACTCAATARATAATCMGGTAATCAAGACCTCCGGGAGGTGGCGATGAARTGTCGTCATTTCCGAAWGYTMTGACTGGCGAARCSCTTGCCKTTCAACCTGAATCCTTGCCGCCACCTCCCGGAGGTCRCWCCARCCTATTRCCGKTTTATTTYTKAAATGTTCATAAACGGGTTGGCGTTGACACGACCGCGGCGCATCTGGGGATGCGCACTCCACAATCCACAATCCGCAATCCACAATCCACAATGATCACTTCCACCCACCTTTACCAGGAAATCCACGAACAACCCGATGTGCTGGCGCGGCTGCTGCAGGAAGACCGCAGCGAAGCTGAAGCGCTGGCGCGGGAGATCCGCAAGCGGGACATCAGCCATGTCGTCATCGCCGCCCGCGGCACCAGCGACAATGCCGCCCGCTACGCCAAGTACCTGCTGGGCGCACACAATCGTTTGCCTGTGGGACTGGCCACGCCCAGCCTCTTTTCCATCTACGAGCAGCCACCGCTGTTCGGCAACGCCCTGGTCTTGGGTGTCAGTCAGAGCGGCAAAAGCCCGGACATCGTGTCGGTGCTGGCCGAAGCGCGGCGGCAGGGCGCGCTGACCGCGGCCATCACCAATGTCCCCACCTCCGATCTGGCCCAGACCGCCGATTACGTGCTCGACCTTCATGCTGGCGAGGAAAGGTCGGTGGCCGCGACCAAAACCTACACCAGCGAGCTGGCCGCCATCGCCCTGTTCAGCGCCTGCCTGGCAGAGGGGACGGGGGGGGCAGCAGCGATGTTGGCCGAGTTAGAGAAAATGCCCGGGCGAGTGAGAGAAACGCTCGCCATACCCAATGCCATCGACCGCGCGGCCGAACGTTACAGTTTCATGTCGGCCTGTGTGGTGATCGGCCGCGGCTACAACTACGCCACGGCCTTCGAGTTGGCCCTGAAAATGAAGGAATTGACCTACACCATGGTCGAGCCATACAGCAGCGCCGATTTCCTGCACGGCCCCCTGGCCCTGGTCGAGCCCCGCTTCCCGGTCATCGTCATCGCTCCCACCGGCGTGATGTTGCCGGAAATCAAATTGTTCATTGGCAAACTGCAAGAGCGCGGCGCTGAATTGCTTATCATCAGCGACGACGCCGAAACGTCGGCCTGCGCGCGCACGCCGTTCCGCCTGCCCTCCGGTGTTCCCGAATGGCTTTCACCGCTCATCAGCATCATTCCTGGCCAGCTTTTCGCCATGCACCTGGCTGCGGCGCGGGATTACGACGTGGATCAGCCTCGCGGACTTCGCAAAGTGACGGAGACGCGATGACTGGATATCGGGTATTGGATACTGGGTATTGGGTATCGGGTCATGCTGGCGACAAAAATATCCAATGCCCAATATCAAAGACCATACCAACCACAACCCCACTATCAAGTCACGCTTGCTCGCAGGAGTTGGCTATGTCATAATTCCTTCAACGATGGCTCACTTCCAACAATGACGTTGTAAAAATCGTCGAAAACAACCCAATTTCTCGATCACTCCAAGGAGGAGTAACCATGTCTCGCAAATTACTGATTCTCGCTCTAATCGCCGTGCTGGCGGTTGTATTGGCTGCCTGCGGCGGCGGAGCCACGCCTGCGCCCGAACAACCTGCACCCGCTCAGCCTACGGAAGCCCCGGCCGCCGAAGAAAAACCGGCCGAGGAAGCGGCCCCCGTCCCCGGCACGTCGGAGATCGAAGCGACGCTCACCATCGAAAGCTGGCGCAATGACGATCTCGCCATCTGGCAAGATGTGCTGATTCCCGCCTTCAACAAGCACTATCCCAAGATCGAAGTCATCTTTGCTCCCACCGCACCCGCGGAATACAACGGCGTGCTGAACACCAAGCTGGAAGGCGGTACGGCTGGCGATCTCATCACCTGCCGGCCCTTCGACGCCTCCCTGGCTCTGTACGACAAGGGCTATCTGGCCTCGTTGAATGACCTGCCCGGCATGGAAAACTTCGGCGACGTGGCCAAGAGCGCCTGGGTCACCGATGACGGCTCCAACGTGTTCTGCGTGCCCATGGCGTCGGTCATCCATGGCTTCATCTACAACAAAGACGCCTTTGACGAACTGGGCCTGAGCGAACCGGCCACGGTGGACGAGTTTTACCAGGTGCTGGACGCCATCAAAGCTGACGGCAATTACGACGCCCTGGATATGGGCACGGCCGACCAGTGGGAAGCCGCCACCATGGGCTTCCAGAACATCGGCCCCAACTACTGGAAGGGTGAGACTGGACGCCTGGGTCTGATCGCAGGTACGGAGAAATTCACCGATCCGCAGTATGTGGCGGTGTGGGATCAGTTGGCGAAGTGGCAACCCTACCTGCCCAAGGGCTTCCAGGCGCAGAGCTATCCTGATTCGCAGAACCTGTTCACACTGGGGCAGGCTGCCATCTACCCCGCCGGTTCCTGGGAGATCAACCTGTTCAATGATCAAGCCGATTTCGCCATGGGCGCGTTCAAACCGCCGCTGCCCGAGGGCGAGGACACCTGCTACATCAGCGATCACACCGACATCGCCCTGGGCATGAACCCGGCGACGCCGAACCCCGAAGCCGCCCGCACCTTCCTGGAATGGATGACGACGCAGGAATTCGCGGAGCTGTACACCAACGCCCTGCCCGGATTCTTCTCCCTGTCCGACCATGAGATCCAGGTGGAAGACCCGCTGGCGAAGGAATTCATCAGTTGGCGCGGCGAGTGCGAGAGCACCATCCGCAACAGCTACCAGATCCTCTCCCGCGGCGAGCCGAATCTGGAGAACGAACTGTGGCGCGTGAGCGCTCAGGTCATCAACGGCGACATCACCCCAGAAGAGGCCGCCCAGCAGATCCAGGACGGCCTGGACAAATGGTACACGCCAAGCGGAACCGCTGAGATGCAACCCGCCACCGAAGCGGCCATGCCTTCCGCCGATCTGGAAGGTGAATTGACTATCGAGAGCTGGCGCAATGACGACCTCGCCATCTGGCAAGATATGCTCATTCCCGCCTTCAACAAACACTTCCCCAACATCAAGGTCACCTTCGCCCCCACCGCGCCGGCGGAATACAACGGCGTGTTGAACACCAAGCTGGAAGGCGGCACCGCCGGCGATCTCATCACCTGCCGGCCCTTCGACGCCTCCCTGGCTCTGTACGATCAGGGTTACCTGGCTTCGTTAAACGACCTGCCCGGCATAGAGAATTTCGGCGATGTGGCCAAGAGCGCCTGGATCACCGATGACGGCGCCAACGTGTTCTGCGTGCCCATGGCCTCGGTCATTCACGGCTTCATCTACAACAAAGATGCCTTCGACGAACTGGGCCTGAGCGAACCGGCCACAGTGGACGAGTTCTATCAGGTGCTGGACGCCATCAAGGCCGATGGCAATTACGACGCCCTGGACATGGGCACGGCCGACCAGTGGGAAGCGGCGACGATGGGTTTCCAAAACATCGGCCCCAACTACTGGAAGGGTGAAACGGGACGCCAGGGCTTGATCGATGGCTCGGAGAAATTCACCGATCCGCAGTACGTGGCGGTGTGGGATCAGTTGGCGAAGTGGCAACCCTACCTGCCCAAGGGCTTCCAGGCGCAGAGCTATCCTGATTCGCAGAACCTGTTCACGCTGGGCCTGGCGGCCATCTACCCCGCCGGCTCCTGGGAGATCAACCTGTTCAACGAGCAGGCTGATTTCGCGATGGGCGTGTTCAAACCGCCGCTGCCCGAAGGCGAGGACACCTGCTACATCAGCGATCATACCGATATCGCCCTGGGCATGAATCCCAAGACCGAGTATCCGGAAGCGGCTCAGGCCTTCTTGCAGTGGATGACGACGCAGGAATTCGCAGAGTTGTACACCAATGCTCTGCCCGGATTCTTCTCCCTGTCCAATCACGAGATCCAGGTCGAAGACCCGATGGCGCAGGAGTTCATCAGTTGGCGCGGCGAGTGCGAGAGCACCATCCGCAACAGCTACCAGATCCTCTCCCGCGGCGAACCGAACCTGGAGAACGAACTGTGGCGCGTGAGCGCTCAGGTCATCAACGGCGACATCACGCCTGAGGAGGCTGCGCAGCAAATCGAAGATGGTCTGGCGAAGTGGTATCCGCCACATCAACAGTAAACCATCCTTAACGAGGTGTGGCGACGGACCCAGCGAACCGTCGCCACACCTTTTCTTTAGGCTGCGGGCAGGTAAAATAAAAACGGGGGTGTCCGCAGATGCAGTTCGGGTGGGAACTATTCGCAATTTTCGCCTTCGGCGAATCTCCGATGCAACCAGAGCCAATCCTTCTCTCTTTATCCGCAGGAGCGAATTATGCAACAGACGTACAGCCGGCGGTCACGGCGCAAAAAGTTTCCGACACATATCATTGTCTTCCTGGCCCCGGCGACCATCATCTACACGCTCTTCATGATTTATCCCCTGTTCGATTCCATGAGGTTGAGTTTTTTCTCAGCGGACAGCCAGGGTCAAGAGTTTTTTGTGGGCTTGCAGAACTACATCACGCTGTTCACCGATGAGCTGTGGCAGCCGCGCTTGTGGGGTGCGTTCAAGCACAACGTCATTTTCTTCATCATCCACATGATCGTGCAAAACTCGATCGGGCTCCTGCTGGCGGCGCTACTGACCATGCGCATCACCCGCGGCGCCGGCTTCTTCCGCACGATTTTCTTTCTTCCCACCATGCTCTCGGTCGTCATCGTCGGCTTCATCTGGGAATTGATCCTCAGCCCATTGTGGGGCGTGGCCGAGACCATCATGGGCTGGTTCGGTCTGGCCGACCTGTACCAACCCTGGCTGGGATTGGAAGGCCCCGCCCTGATTGCGCTCTCGTTCATCTCGGTGTGGCAGTTCATCGGCATCCCCATGATGCTGTTTTACGCAGCCCTGATCGGCATTCCCGAGGAGTTGATCGAGGCGGCGACCGTGGACGGCGCATCCGCCTGGAAGACCTTCTGGAAGATCAAGTTTCCCCTCATCCTGCCCACCGTGGGCATCGTGGCTGTGCTCACCTACGTGGGCAATTTCAACGCCTTCGACCTGATTTACACCACCCAGGGCGCTCTGGCCGGCCCGAACTTCTCCACCGACATCATGGGCACGTTCTTCTACCGCACCTTCTTCGGCCAACAGTTGCAACTGGGCAATCCCACCATGGGCGCGACCGTGGCCACGGTCATGTTCATGATCATCCTGGTGGGCGTGTTGGCGTATCTCTTCCTCTGGCAACGCCGCATTCAAAACTACGAGTTATAAGCGCAGGAGATCGATGCTATGAATACTATGACCTTGAAACTGCGACGCTGGATGGGCTTTCTCGGCGCACACGCCATCCTCGTGCTGGCGATGATCGTGGCTCTGTTCCCCATCGTCCTCGTGCTCATGAATTCGTTCAAGGCGCGCAAGGCGATCTTCCGCGCACCCATGCTGCCCCCTCTGCCCGACACCTTCAGCCTGGACGGTTACGCGACCGTATTGCAGCGCTCCAATTTCCAGCTCTACTTCGTCAACAGCCTCGTTGTCACCCTGGGGTCGATGGCGTTGATCCTGCTGCTGGGAGCTATGGCCGCGTATGCGCTTTCAGAATACGAATTCCGCGGCAACGCCGTCCTGGGCATTTACCTCGCCATCGGCATCATGATCCCCATCCGTCTGGGTACGGTCAGCATCCTGCGGATCATGGTGGCGATGAAACTGGTGAACACCCTCACTGCCTTGATTCTGGTCTACATCGCCATGGGGCTCCCCCTCACCATTTTCATTCTCGCCGAGTTCATGCGGCAGGTGCCGCGCGAACTCAAGGAGGCGGCGCGCATCGACGGGGCCAGCGAGTATCGCATTTTCTGGCTGATCCTGCCCCTGGTGCGGCCCGCCATCGCCACCGTGGCCGTCTTCACCATGATCCCGGTGTGGAACGATCTCTGGTTCCCGCTGATCTTGGCTCCGGGCGAGAAGACCAAGACTGTGACCCTGGGCGCGCAGCAATTCCTGGGCCAGTTCGTCAGCGACTGGAATGCGGTGCTGTCGTCGTTGAGTCTGGCGATGGTGCCGATCCTCATCATTTACATCATCTTCTCCCGCCAGCTCATTCGTGGCTTGACGGCGGGGGCGGTGAAATAGGTGAATAAAACGTGAAACATGAGAGTTGCTAAAATGCATGAATCCAACAACGTTACTATATCCGCACAAAAAGCAGAGCTTTCTGGTAACCATCAAGCAAACTCGAGAGAACTTGGTTTTTTGCGAGATCAGTTCAGTGAAGAAGAGTTGGCAGCACTCGACAAAACACTTCTGGAATCCATGAGCGAAATGGATTTAGCTCTTTGGTATGATGCGCCTATTTTACAGGCGTCCGATTAGATGAGAGAACGAAGGAGCCTGTTATGAAAATCGGAATCATCGGCGTTGGCGCGATGGGCGGGACCCACGCCGACGCCTGGACTCACACACCTGCCCGGATCGTGGGCTTCGTGGCAGAGCATTTTGAACATGCCCGGGCCATGGCCGAAAAGTATAACGCCCAGGCCTATCCCGACCTGGCGTCTCTGCTCCCGCACATCGATGTGATCGATATCTGCACGCCCACGCACCTGCACAGCGAGATGGTGTTGCAAGCGGCGGCCGCGGGGGTGGATATCATCTGCGAGAAACCGCTTGCCCGCAGCGTGGCCGAGGGCCAGAAGATGATCCGGGCCAGTAAAGAGGCCGGGGTGAAACTGCTGGTGGGGCACGTGGTGCGGTTTTTCCCGGAATACGTCGGGGCCAAACGAGCGGTCGAGGCGGGACAGGTGGGCGAGGTGGCCGTCGTGCGTCTGCAGCGCGATGTCTTCCGCCCTCGCAAAACGGTTGGCAACTGGTTCCTGGACTTTGAGCGCTCGGGCGGCATGATCCTCGATTTGATGATCCACGACTTCGACTATGCTCGTTGGGTGGCGGGGCCGGTCAAGACCGTGTTCTGCAAGCACATCGGCGATCCCGAAACATCGCCCGGCGACCACGGCCTGGCCATCCTCACGCACGAGAACGGGGCCATCAGCCACGTGGAAGGCTCCTGGGCCTATCCCCCGCCCACCTTCCGCACCCGATTCGAGATCGCTGGCTCGGGCGGCCTGCTCATCCACGATTCCGACGCCAGCGCCCCCATCAGCGTGTACCGGCACAAGGGCGGTGATGGCCCTTCGTCAGGCTCAGGCGAGGCCGCGGGCGATGTGCCTGTTCCTGCCAGCCCCCTGCTCGAAAGCCCCTACGCCACCCAACTCAAAGCTTTCTATGACCATTTGCGCAATGGCGCTCCGCTTCCGCTCAGCGCAGAGGATGGCCTGGCGGCGTTGCAGATCGCGCTGGCGGCTATCGAATCAACGCAGACCGGGAAACCTGTGCAAATCAAACCCCTGCCGGAGGTGGCATGATGCGACTGGGAATCATGAGCTTCGCTCATCATCACGCAGAATCTTACGCCCACGCCCTTTCCACCATGCCCGATGTCGAATTCATCGGCATCGCAGACGATGATCGGGCGCGGGGCGAACAGTATGCCCGGCAGTACGGCGCGCCGTTCTACCCCTCCTACGAAGCGTTGCTGGCGGAACGCCCCGACGGCGTCATCATTTGTTCAGAGAACGTGCGGCACTGGCCGCTGGTCGAGCTGGCGGCGCAGGCCGGGGTCAATGTGATGTGCGAGAAGCCGCTGGCGACAACCCTGGCGGACGGCCAGGCCATGCTCGACGCCTGCGAGCAAGCGGGCGTGATCCTCATGACCGCCTTCCCCATGCGCTTCTCCGCGCCCATCCTGGAGGTGAAAGCCCTGCTCGATCGGGGTGGATTGGGCAAGGTGCTGGCGGTGAACAGCGTCAATCAGGGCCAGATGCCCGTACATCATCGCGCCTGGTTCGTGGATAAGGAATTGGCCGGGGGCGGCTCGGTGTTCGACCACACCGTACATCTCGCCGATGTGCTGCGCTGGTATCTGGACAGCGAGGTGGTCGAGGTCTACGCCCAGACCAATCGCATCATGCACCGGGAGGAAGTGGAAGTGGAGACCGGCGGCCTGCTGCTGATCACCTTTGCGAATGGAACCTTCGCCAGCATCGATTGTAGCTGGTCCCGGCCCCTGATTTATCCCACCTGGGGCGGTCTGGCCCTGGACTTGATCGGCGATAAGGGCGTGGTCAACGTCGATGCTTTCAGCCAGAACCTGACAGCTTACAGCAACACCGACCAGCCTGCCTGGCTCCCCTGGCTTTCTGATTCCGACCGGGCCATGATCGTCGAATTCATGGCGGCCATCCGCGAGCAACGGCCGCCCAGCGTCAGCGGTTACGATGGCTACAAAGCGATGGAAGTGGCGTTGGCGGCTTACCGCTCTGCTGAACTCGGCGAGCCGGTTGTCATCACGCACTAAACCCTGCGCGGACCGCCGAGTCTCGCCAGCCGGAGCCATGACAAAACCGCCAGATCACGCCGAGATCGCCGACAGCCTGCGCCGGGCTTATGACAGCTCGGCTGCGCAGCGCGACAGCGCCGAACTCGAGCCCTGGAAACGCGCGGAACAAGCGCATTTTCTGGATTTGTGCCGGCGGGAGGGGAAAAAGAGGCTGTTGGAGATCGGCGCGGGGCCGGGGCACGCCAGCCGCTATTTCCAAGATCATGGTTTGGAGGTCGTCTGCGTCGATCTCTCGCCGGTGATGGTGGCGCGTTGCAGCGAAAAAGGGTTGACGGCGTGTGCGATGGATGTCCTGGCGCTCGCTTTTCCAGCCGACTCTTTCGACGCGGTCTTCACGCTCAACAGCCTGCTGCACATCCCCAAACGCCATCTGCCCCGGGCGCTCGCCAACATCCGCGCGGTTCTCAAGCCCGGCGGTCTCTTCTACATGGGCGTTTACGGCGGCCCCGACTCAGAGCGCGTCTGGGAAGATGATCCGCTGGAACCCAAGCGTTTTTTCTCCTTCCACAGCGATGAACAACTTCAGCAGGCTGCCGCCGATTTCTTCGAGATCCTGACATTCAAGCGCCTCCCATTTCCAACAACAGACGCGTCAATCCATTTTCAATCGCTGCTGCTACGACGCGCCCCCTGACAAAGGGAAACCTGGGCGCTTGCCCCCTCACGCATCGTCAATCAACCCAAGCAAGCGCAAGCGTTCCGGCTGCGGGCGGCCTTCCGTATTCCAGCCGCGCAATTGGTAATAAATCGGCAACATCAGGTCGAGATCAGGCAGAACGCCCGCGGCGAAACCGGTGGGGCGGGATTCGGTAAGCAGACGCTTGGGCAGGGTGTCGGCGGCGGCGGTTACGCCCAAGCGCAGGTTGATCAGGCGCTTGAGTTGAAAGAGTTTGTCGCCCATCGCCAGCAAGTCGGCGGGGGTCCAGTCCCAGCCCAGGGCGCTGTTCACCAGATTTGACGCATTGACCGGTCCCACTTTGCCCTTGATGATGAACTTACACAGGCCCAGGGGATTGAACACGCTGTTGAGATTCTGATAATCATAAGCCAGCTTGGCCTGTTCCCGCCCCGATTTGTGCTGATCCAACTGTTCGGGATAGCCCAGATCGGGATGCGTTATGCCGTAGCCGTTCCAGTACGAAAGGGATTCGAGATGGCAGCCGCCGCGGTTGGCGGTGGCGTAATTCACCGCCATGCTCACAAAGGCCCGTGGGTCGTGATAAGCGACTTCCAGACCCTTGACGTGAATGGCGAAATCTTCCGCCCCCTGACCGATGCGGTGGGCAGCCTCGCGCACGCCCTCGGCCAAAACAGCACCGATATCCTCACGCCTGGCGATTTTCTCGATTAACGCCAACATCACATCTGGGTCACCCCAGGCCAACGTCAATCCGCCACAATCGGCCTCATCGATCAGGCCTTTCTCGAAGGCTTCTGTGGCAAAGGCAATGGCAGCTGACGTGGAAATCGTATCGAGACCGTAGCGGTTGCACAGCGAGTTGGCCAGGATGATACTCTCGACATTGGCATTGCCCAGCATACCGCCGAAACCGGAAATCGTCTCGTATTCGACGCCCTCGCCGCGCGGCGTGGCGTACTTGCCCCCCAACACCTCGACTTCCTTGCCGCAACCGATGGGACAGGCATGGCAAAACGTGTGCCGCACCAGATATTGCTCGTAAATGACCTGTCCCGACACTGTCTCCACCTCATCCCATTGACCCAGTCGCCAGTTTTGGATGGGAAAATCGCCGTGCCACTCAGCGCCAACCACGCCACCAGCCGTGCCGAAAGCGCTCATCGCCACCGAATTGTCTCTAATTTCGGCGTTTTGGGCCTTGACCTCAGCCAAGAACCTCTTTCTGTCAGGATAAACCGGCCGTTGCTTGCCTCGCACCACCACCGCCTTCAGATTTTTGCTGCCCAGCAACGCGCCCATGCCCCCGCGCCCGGCCGTGCGCACATACTTTGCAGGCCCGGACATAATCCCGGCGATTCTCACCAGATTCTCGCCCGCGGGACCGATGCCCGCCACCTGCGCCCGGACATCCGTTTCTTGCAACAACGCCTCAGCCGTTTCGAAATAGTCTTTACCCCAAAGATGGGATGCGTCTCGCAATGTGACGACGCCTTCCTGGCCGTCGATCCACAGATACACCGGGTTCTGCGCCCGGCCTGTGATCACCAGGCCATCGTATCCGGCGAAACGCAATCCGGCGCCCCAGTGGCCGCCCAGGTTGGACTCGTTCCAGATGCCGGTCAGGGGCGAACGCCCGCACCACGAGCTACGCGCACCGGTCGGAGCGAACGCGCCGGTGAGGACGCCGTTGAACACCAACAGAGGGGCGTCGGGATGCAAGGGGTCGAGCGTAGGGTCCATCTGATCAAAAAAGAGCTTGGCTGCAAAACCGGAGCCAAGCAGCCAGGTTTTTACATCCTTTTCCGAGATAGGCTCTTCTGCCCATGCGCCTGCCGCCAGGTCGACACGCAGATATTTTCCCGCATAAACGGTCATAGTTTGCTTCCTTGGGCTGACATTCCGGCCCCTTCTTCTACAAAGCGCTCAGGATTTCATGATCAAGATCATCAAGCTTACGTTCATGGCTGCGATGCTGGCGATAATATCAAGATTATCGTAGCAATACAAGTTCCCACTTGAATAGATCTAATTGCAGCTTGACGTTTGACACTTGAAAATTTATGATGACTGAGTTCAACGGCAACATCCATTTTTTGCAATCTATGAAGTGAGGAATTCGTCCATGCCCGAAAACAGTTGGTATCAAAAAAGTATCGAAGAAGTCGCTCAGGCCTTTGGGGTGGACCCAGGCGTCGGTCTTAGCAGCGCCGAGGCCAAACAGCGTCTTGACAAATATGGCCCCAACGAGATGGCTGAAGCGCCAGAAGCGCCCGGCTGGCAGAAATTCCTGGCCCAGTACAAAGATTTCATGCAGGTCATCCTGCTCATCGCGGGCCTGGCCAGCATCATCTTCGTGCGGGACATCGGCACGGGACTGCTGCTCATCTTACTGACCGTGGCTAACGCCATCATGGGCCTGCATCAGGAGGCCAAGGCCGAGGCCAGCCTGGCCGCACTACAAAAGATGATGAAACTCACCACCCGCGTGCGCCGGAATGGCGAGGTCGTGGAAATTGACGCCAGCGAGGTCGCGCCCGGCGATATTCTCCTGTTCGAGGCGGGAGATATAGTGGCTGCGGACGGACGTCTGTCTGTGGCCGCCAGCCTGGAGATCGAGGAATCGGCGCTGACGGGCGAGAGTACGCCGGTGCCCAAGATCATCGATTCCATTCCCAAAGAGGAACTGCCCCTGGGCGACCGGGTGAATTTGGCCTACATGAACTCAGCGGTCACCCGCGGCCGCGGCGAACTCATTGTCACGGCCACGGGCATGGAGACCGAGGTTGGGCATATCGCGGATATGCTCAACAAGACCAAGGTGGAAAAGACGCCCTTGCAAAAACAATTGGATGAGCTTACTGTCATCATCGCCGGGCTGGCGGGCATTGCTCTGGTGTTAGTGGTGTTGTTGGGTCTGCGTGCAGGTCAAGAGTTATCCGATCTGTTCATTGTGGGCGTGGCCCTGGCCGTGGCTGCCATCCCCACGGGCCTGCCCGCAGTGGTGACCACCCTGCTCTCCTACGGCACTACGGCCCTGGCTAAACAGCGAGCCATCGTCAAACGCCTGCCATCGGTCGAGACGCTGGGTTCCACCTCGGCCATCTGCTCTGACAAGACCGGCACCCTGACCCTGAACAAGATGACGGCCCGGAAGCTGGTCATCCCGGACGGACAATTTACGGTGACGGGGGAAGGCTACGCCATCGAAGGCAAGATCAAACGCACCGCGGGCATGAATGATGACATCGAGTCCGCGTTGATGGCCATGGCCCTGTGCACCGATGCGGTGCTGGACGGGGACGCGCTGGTGGGCGACCCCACCGAGGGCGCACTCATCGTGCTGGCCGAGAAGGGCGGCATCGATGTCAATCTCACCCGCCAGTCTTATCCCCGCGTGACGGAGTTGCCCTTCGATTCTGATTACAAGATGATGGCCACCTTCCACCAGGTCAAGAACCGGGCGGGGCAGGAGGTCATCCGGGCCTACATCAAGGGCGCACCCGACGTGATCATCGCCCGCTCCACCGACTACGAAACGCCCGACGGCGAGATCAAGCCGCTGGCTGAGGATGCGCACGAACGCATCATGGCCGCCAATGACGAGATGGCCCGCAAGGGATTGCGCGTGCTGGTGCTGGCCCAGCGAGATTTCGCTCCCGACGCCTTCACTCCCGACGCTGATCTGCTGGCCCTGATGGAAAATCTCGCCCTGCTGGGTCTGGTGGGCATGGTGGACCCGCCCCGGGCCGAGGCAAAACAGGCCATCGCCGAATGCAAGAGCGCAGGCATCCAGGTGCGAATGATCACCGGCGATCACGTGGTCACCGCTGGCGCCATCGCCCATGAACTGGGCATGGAGGGACGGGCCATCACTGGCGCTGAATTCGCAGCCATGCCCGATGATCAGCTAAAGAATGATCTGGGCGAGATCAGTGTGATCGCCCGAGTGGCGCCGGAGGATAAGGTGCGGCTGGTGCGGTTGTTACAGGAGAAGGAGAACGTGGTGGCCATGACCGGTGACGGCGTCAATGATGCGCCCGCCCTGAAAAAAGCGGACATTGGCGTGGCTATGGGCATCACCGGCACCGAGGTCTCCAAGGGCGCGGCCGACATGATCCTCACCGATGACAACTTCGCCACCATCGTCAAGGCCGTGGCCTTTGGCCGCAGTCTCTACGACAATCTGCTCAAATTCATCCGTTTCCAGATGGCGACGTTGGTGGGTTTCATCCTCAGCTTCCTGGCTGCGGGCTTCTTTGGCATCGCTGGCGGCGTGCCCTTCAACCCCCTGCAGATTCTGTGGATCAATTGGATCATCGATGGTCCCATCGGCGTGGCCCTGGGCTTCGGCAAGCCCACCAAAGGCCTGATGGAGCAACCTCCCCGTAAGGTCAACGATCCCATCATCACCAAACCGGTGGCCCTACGCTTGCTTTATCAAGGCGTGGTGATGACGGTGGGCATCCTGGCGCTGCGGCAATGGGCCGAGGGCGCTTATGGCGATGCCACAGTGGCCGCCACGATGTCTCTGGCGACATTCTCCTTCTACCACATCATCAATGGCATGGAGAATAACCACCGCACCCGCACTGCTTTCTCCGTGGAAACCTTCGAGAATCGAAATCAGAATCTCTTGATGCTCTTTGTGTTGTCGATGATCATCCTGGGATCGGAGTTGCAGGTCTTTCAGCGCCTGTTGGATACCGCTTCACTTACATTCAACCAGTGGATGATTGCCCTATTGGTGGCCCTGCCCCTGTTAGTCTTCGAGGAGATACTCAAGTTTTTCCTGCGGCGGCGAGAGAAATCGAAGAAGGCGTAAACATTCGATCACGCTACCATCCTCCTGTTCCCCCCCCAGAGGCCGACGATGAAACGCAACCTGCTCCTGACCCTTGTCTTTCTGCTGCTGACCGCGGCGCTGCTGGCCGCCTGCAACCAGCCCGAACCAACGCCCACAGCGAAGCTGATCCCGACGGCGGAGCCGACCACCGCGCCCGAACCGACCGCTGAGCCAACCATCCCGCCGGAGCCGACCACCGCGCCCGAACCGGAGCCCGCGCCCACCGAGGCCGCGCCCGAAGCGGAAGGCCCGCTCTACCTCAGCATCTTCTGGCACCAGCACCAGCCGCTCTACTTCAAAGACCCGGACACCGGCATCTACCAAAAGCCGTGGGTGCGGCTGCACGCGGCCAAAGATTACGTGGACATGGCCGCCATGCTCGAAAAATACCCCGACATCCAGGTCGCCTTCAATCTCACGCCCTCGCTTTTGCGCCAACTCATCGACCTGACCGCAGGGGCCAAAGACCTGTACCAGGTGCACACCGAAATCCCCGCCGCCGACCTGAGCGACGAACAGAAAACCTTCATCGAGAGTCATTTCTTCGATATCAACCCCAAGATCATCGCCCGCTTCCCCCGCTACCAGGAGATCGCCAACGACCGCGGCAACCGCGCCAACTGGGACACACAGACCTGGCTCGACCTGCAGGTGCTGTTCAACCTCGCCTGGACTGACCCCGACTGGCTGGATGCAGAACCACTGGCCGGGCTCGTGGCCAAAGGTCGGGATTACAGCGAAGAAGACAAGGCCGCGGTGCTGGCCGAACACGCCCGCCTGGTGGCCGAGGTCATCCCCCTGCACAAACGCTTGCAGGATGAAGGCCGCATCGAAATCACCATGACGCCCTTCTTCCATCCCATCCTACCCCTGCTCTTCGACACCAACCTGGCCACCGTCGCCACCCCCGACATCGAACTCCCCACCCGTTTCAGCTACCCCCTGGACGCCATCGAGCAGGTGAAGCTGGGCGTGGCCTTTTACGAAGAAGTGTTCGGCCGGCCCCCGCGCGGCATGTGGCCCGCCGAGGGCGCGGTCGCCCAGGAAATCGTCAACATGGTGGGTCAGGCTGGCATCCAGTGGATGGCCACCGATGAGGAAGTGCTGGCCCACAGCCTGGGCATGAGCGGTTTCACCCGCAACGCCCAGGAAACCGTGCAAGACGCCGACACCCTCTACCGCCCGCACATCGCGGCCAGCCGCAGCAACCAGGTCTACACCCTCTTCCGCGACAAAGTGATCAGCGACAAGGTCGGCTTCACCTACAGCGGCGCGCCGGGTAAGGCCGCGGCGCAGGACTTCGTGGATCGCATCCTCGCCATCCGCCAGCAACTCGCCGACAGCGGCGCCGAGGGCCCGCACCTGGTCAGCGTCATCCTCGACGGCGAAAACGCCTGGGAAAACTACGACAACGACGGCAAAGCCTTTCTCAACGAGATGTATCGCCTGCTGCAAGAAGAGCAGGCCAAGGGAACGATCCAGACCATCACGCCCGGCGATTTCGTCAGCCAGCACCCCGAGCAGCCCCAGTTGGACAAACTCTGGGCCGGCAGTTGGGTCAGCCCCGATTATCTCACCTGGATCGGCGAAGAGGAGGAAAACCGGGCCTGGGATTACCTGGGACGCGTGCGGAGCTACGCTCAACCCAAGCTCAATCGGGTGGATGACGAAACCCGCGCCGCCATGTTGGACGCGCTCTACACCGCCGAGGGCAGCGACTGGTTCTGGTGGTACGGCGCGGATCAGAACAGCGGAGACGACGCCGGTTTCGACGAACAATTCCGCCGCACCCTGATGCGCGTGTACGAAGTCAACGGCGCTCCTGTCCCCACCTTCCTCAAAGTGCCTGTCATCCCCCAGTCCACCCAGCCGCCCAATGCCAGCCCCACCGACCTGATCGAGCCCGAAATCGACGGCGTAGGCGACCCGGACGAATGGGCCGCTGCCGGTTACTACCTGGAAGAAGGCGGTGTGCAGGCCAACCCCAATCAGATCATCAGCCAACTCTGGTACGGCTTCGACAAAGACAACCTCTTCCTGCGGCTGGATGCGCGGCGTCCCTGGGCCGACGTCGGCGCGGACACCCGCATCGGCTTCTACCTGACCAAGCCCGGCGGCGGTGGGGAACAGCCCTTCAGCCGGGTTTCAGTGCTCAATGGCAGTGAACAGACGCTGCTCGGATTCAACGCCAATGCCCTGGTGGAAGTGACACTCCAGGGCGACGCGGCCAGCGCCCGCTACTACATCGTCGGCGCGGATGGCGCTTACGAAGCCACGGACGCCTCCATTCCTGTGGGCATGGTCGGATCGACCGTGGAAGTGGCCGTGCCTTACGAGATATTCGGCAAACCCGCCGCGGGCGACATCTTCAAACTGCGCACGGTTGTCAGCGAAGACGAACAGCGCGACATCCAGGTCGCTCCCGGCGGCGGCCCCGGCCAATTGCTTGTGCCCGACCTGGGTCTGACCACGCCCATCCTTTCGGTGCTGGACCCGACCGGCGACGACCACGGCCCCGGCTCGTACACCTATCCCCTCGACGGCGTTTTCAGCTCCAAAGCCTACGATCTCGTGCAGTTCGACGTGGCCGAGGACGACGCCAACCTCATCTTCCGCTTCACCTTCGCCGGGCAACTCAACAACGATTGGGGCGCGCCCAACGGCATGGGCATCCACACGCTGGACGTGTACATCGACGCCGCGGAAGGCGGCGTTCGCAAGCTCTTGCCGGGCCGTAACGCCGCCCTGCCCGCGGATTCCGGCTGGGAATTCGCCATCTGGGCTGAGGGCTGGACCCCGGGCCTGTACGCTCCTCCCGTGGGCGACGATCCCACTCCCGCTCAAATCGGCGACGCCGCCAGCCTCAACATCGTCAGCGACCCCGGCCAGCGCCGCATTTCCATCCGCGTGCCCAAGAAAGTGCTGGCTGAGGCCCTGGGCGTCGCCCCCGACGAACTCGATCCCGCGTCGTGGCGTTATCTGGGCGTGGTGTTGGGCCAGGAAGGCTTCCCGGCCAGCGGCGTCTGGCGCGTGCGTGACGTGAACGAACGCGCTGCGCAATGGCGCTTTGGCGGCGCACCGGCCAACAGCACCACCCACACCCGCATCGTCGATGTCGCCTACCCGGACGGCTTCGCCGTCAGCCAGGAAGAGGCCCTAAGCAACTTCACCCCGCAAAACATCGACAACCGCGACTTCGACGCCCTCGCGCCTGACGATTTCGCGCAGTTGCCGCTGGTGACAGGTAAATGACGCCATCACGCATAGCGCTGTGATTTGGCCACAAGCGCATCCAGTTTCGCCAGAGCTGCACCGGAATCGATGCTTTCTTGCGCCTGGATGATGGCGGCTTCCCAATCGCCCTCCTCGGTGGTGAGGGCCGCGGCGGCGTTGAGGACGACGATGTCTCGTTTAGGCCCGCGCTCGTCGCCAGAGAGAATGGCTCGCAGCGCGGCCGCGTTTTCTGCGGCGGTTCCGCCAAGCAAGTCGGCGATGTGAGCGCGGGGGATGCCCAAATCCAGCGGGTCTAGCTCGAACGTGGTCACTGCTCCCCACCGCAGGTGGCTAACCCGATTGACGCCGGTGGTGCTCAGCTCGTCCAGGCCGTCGGCGCCGTGCATCACGTAGGCCGCGCGCGTGCCCAAGCGCCCCAGCACAGTGGCCAGCGCTTCGGTCAACGAGGCGTCGAACACGCCGATGACCTGGTGGGTGGCGCTGGCGGGATTGGTGAGGGGGCCGAGGATGTTGAAGATGGTGCGGACGCCAAGCTCACGACGAGGGCCGATGGCGTGTTTCATGGCGGGATGGTGGTGGATGGCGTAAAGGAAGCCGATGCCGATTTCATCGATGCACTCGCCCACCTGGTCTGGCGTCAGATCAAGGTTGACGCCCAGGGCTTTGAGCACATCGGCGCTGCCGGACTTTGAGGTGATGGAGCGGTTGCCGTGTTTGGCGACGGGCACGCCGCAGCCCGCCACAACAAAGGCGACAGTGGTGGAGATGTTGAAGGTTCCGGAGTGGTCGCCACCCGTGCCGCAGGTGTCGACCAGTTGGCCGTTGCTGTGATGGTGGACGACGATGGCGTGTTCGCGCATGGCGCGGGCGCTGCCCGCGATCTCGGCGACGGTCTCGCCTTTGGCTGCTAACCCGACCAGGTAGCCGCCGATCTGGGCCGGCGTGCAATCGCCGTTCATGATCGCGGTCATCACCGCATAGGCTTCTTCCTCGGTCAGGTCTTGGTCGTTGATCAGATGGGAAATGGCTTGTTGGATGTTCATTGCATTACGCCTTCATGTCCAGAAAATTCGCCAGCAACGTTTTTCCGCCCTCGGTGAGGATGCTTTCGGGATGGAATTGCACGCCGTAGCAGGGATATTGGCGGTGTTTCATGGCCATGACTTCGCCTTCGGCGGTGAAGGCTGTAAGGATGAAATCAGGCGGCAGGGGTTCAGTGACGATGAGCGAGTGATAGCGGGTGGCCTGGAAGGGGGTGGAGATGCCGGTGAAAAGGTCGTCGCCGGTGTGGTAGACCGGGCTGACCTTGCCGTGCATGAGGCGGGGGGCGCGCACGACCTCACCGCCGAAGACGTGGGCCAGGCACTGGTGGCCCAGGCAAACGCCGAGCAGGGGCGTCGTCTCGTAAAACGCCCGGATGACGTCGTTGGAGACGCCGCCATCGCCCGGTTCGCCCGGGCCGGGAGAAATGACGATATGGGTGGGCGCGAGTTCCTGCAATGCCGCTGCCGCGATCTCGTCGTTGCGCCACACCCGCACATCCGCGCCCAGTTCACCCAGGTACTGCACGAGGTTGTAGGTAAAAGAGTCGTAGTTGTCGATTACTGCGATCATAGATGATTACTCCAAATGGTTTTACTCTGATAGAGGGAAAACACTGATGGTTTTATTCATTTGCGATGCCAAATATCTGCAGTTGTTTATGGCCAAAATTGACGAGAATTGCGAATTCAAGTCCGAGGTTGTTCAGCACTGTCTTTGTTCGAGCGAATTCATAGAGATGTGGATAATCAGCTAACGAGCAAATGTGAAGTAGGAATTGATCCGCAACAAGCATGAACGGCGTCTTATGCAACGCCAGCGGCCTGTTTCTCCAGCGGGCCTGAACTTCAAGTTCATCCTGGACGGAAATATGTTGATATCGGAGCTCCGCCTCGATTAGTTTGCGATAGATCGTATCGGCATAACCGAGGCCGTATTGTTTGGCGATGTCAAGAAGTGCGCCACGCAGGCGTTGATACAGATTTCCTTGTGGAATCGAGAGGCGGGAAAGGCTATCGCGGTAATCTTCCATCACGTCTAGTTCTGGTTCTTTCCAAATGACGCGTTTGATGTAAACGCGCGTAGGTGCGAAGTTCACCAGCAACCCCAAATCCATCTGAAAAAACTTCAGGTAGTGGATAATTTGAGCGTAATGTTCTCTCGCAAATTGGGATCGGTAAGGCAGAACTTTCAGTTCCAGAATAATCTCATTCCAGGCGATGATATCCGGCTCGAAGATATGGATTTCGACGCCTCGATGGGTCAACGTTCGGCGAGGTTTAGAGAATACAGGGATTCCATCAGCCTGAAGCGCTCGCTGCAGCGCGTGGTGGTAGATGTGTTCGGACCATCCCGCCTTCAACTCATTTCGAACGGCAAAGATGTGTTTGCGTAATTCAAAAGTCTGTGCTTCGTGTGGCCAATTTGCTATTGTGTCCTCAATCGTCTGGCGAAAAAATCATCAGTGTTTTTCCCTATCAGAGTTTTGGGAGCTTGGTTCTACTCGTCGTTAGTAGCCTGTTTCGCCAGACGTTTGCGGCGTTTTTCGGCGCGGCGGGAGATGCGGTTCCATACACCGGTGAGGCCCATCGCCTTTTTCGCGGCCATCAACGTCTCGCGGGCCACCTCGCGAGTGCGTAGCGTGCCCTGGATGATGACTTCGTCCACATAACCGGCGTCGGCTTCGATCTCCGCCCGGCGCTCGCGGATCGGATCCAGGAAATTGTTGATGGCGACAGTCAGCTTCTCTTTCACTTCCACATCGCCGACTTTGCCCGCCCGGTAACGCTCTTTCAGGTCTTCGACTTCGGCTTTGTTGGGATTGAAGGTGTCGTGATAGATGAAAACCGGGTTGCCTTCCACGCGGCCGGGGATGTCGGCGCGGATGCGGTTGGGGTCGGTGAACATGCTGAAGACCTTCTTGCGCACGGTTTTGGCGTCATCGCTGAGCATGATGGCGTTGCCCAAACTCTTGCTCATCTTCGCCTGGCCATCTGTCCCCACCAGCGTGCCCATCTCGGGCACCAGAGCCTCGGGCACGGGGAAAACTTCGCCGTAATAGCGATTGAAACGGCGGGCGATCTCGCGGGTGATCTCCACATGGGCGAGATTGTCCTTGCCGACGGGAACCAGATGGGCGCGCGGGACCAGGATATCGGCAGCCTGCAACACCGGGTAGCCGAGCAGACCGTAGGGCATTTCCTCTTTACCGGCGGCGCGGGCCATATCTTTCAGGCTGGGCAAGCGCTCCAGGCGGGGCACAGTGACCAGGTTCTGGAAAATCGTGTTGAGTTCGTAGGTCTCGTGCACCGCGGATTGCAGGTAGATGGTGACGAGATTGGGGTCGATGCCGCAGGCCATGTAGTCGATGACCATCTGCCGGGCGTTTTCGCCGATCTGCTCGATGTCTTCCTTGCTGTTCTTGGTGGTGAGCATGTGCAGGTCGGCGATGATCAGGAAGGTTTCGTACTCGTGCTGGAGTGCGGCGCGAGCCTTGAGCGAGCCAATGTAATGGCCGAGATGGAGGCGACCGGTGGGGCGATCGCCGGTGAGGATGCGTTTTTGGGTGGGCATGGTTGATTCCTTGTGTGGGGAAGATGTCGGAGGACAGATGTCGGAGGACAGATGTCGGAGATCAGAGATCGGGAGTCGGAAGTCGGGGGTCAGCGTGTCTTGGTTAGTAGGAATGGGTGGGGGTTGTTGAGCATGGAACCCAACATGGCTCCAATAGAGCGACATTCGGCTGTGAGGCGTGTGTGATCTTCGGGAGATAGATAACCGCAATCTTTGGCAAAGTCGAGCCAGGTGTCGGTTTCGCTGTTTTCGCCATCAGCATCGGTGAGTTTGCTGACAAAATGAGCTTCATAGCGGCGTTTTGCCCATGCCTCTCGAAGGTTTGGGCATACGGAACGAGATGAGCGTCTAATCTGACCGGTCAAAGCATATTTTTCTTCTGCAGGCCACTGCTTGCTGATCTGGAAAATCTCCATCGCCAGCGCATAAGCCTTCTGATAAACTCTCAGATCCTTCGCTGATTTAATTTGCATTTTCGAGTACATCCTTCATGATAAGCGGACGCCTTCCGATCTCCGACATCTGATCTCCGACCTCTGCTTTTACAACAGCCCTTTCTCCGCCACCTCGACGGCGACGGCCAGGGCGCGGGCTTTGTTGTGGGTTTCGTCGAATTCGTAGGTGGGATCAGAGTCAGCGACGATGCCGGCGCCCGCCTGCACGTGGCAGACATCGTCCTGCATGACGATGGTGCGGATGGCGATGCAGGTGTCCATGGCGCCATCGTAGCCGATCCAGCCGACCGCGCCGGCGTAGGGGCCGCGGCGACTGCCTTCCAATTCCTCGATGATTTCCAGGGCCCGCACCTTCGGTGCGCCGCTGACGGTTCCGGCCGGAAATGTGGCTTGCAGCAAGGAAAAGGCGTCCATGTCATCGTTAAGCTCGCCAACCACATCGCTGACGATGTGCATCACGTGGCTGTAACGCTCGACGGCCATCATCACCGGCACTGCGACCGTGCCGTATTTGCACACGCGGCCCAGGTCATTGCGGCCCAAATCGACCAGCATGATGTGTTCGGCCCGCTCTTTGGGGTCGGCCAGAAGCTCTTCGGCCAGGCGAGCGTCCTCTTCGGGCGTGTCGCCGCGCCAGCGGGTGCCGGCGATGGGGTGCACCTGCGCCACGCCATCCTCCAGGCGCACGTGCATTTCCGGGCTGGCGCCGATCAGTCGGAGACGGTGTTCCGAGCCTTTTACGGAAACGCCGGGCAGATCGAGGAAAAACATGTAGGGGCTGGGGTTGGTCATGCGCAAGGCCCGGTAGATGGCGAAAGGATCGGCTCTGGTGCGACGGCTCAGGCGCTGGCTGAGCACGACCTGGAAGATGTCGCCGGCCGCGATGTATTCCTTGGCCGCCCGCACCATGTCTTCATACTCCTCCCGACCCTTGTTCGAGGTCCAGGCGTCGCCATTGCTGACATCGGGCAAAACGGGCGGGACAAGTGGCCGGGCGAGTTGAGCGACGATGTTCTCGATGCGCGCCACCGCGTCGGCATAAGCGGCCGTGATGTCGCCATCGAGGCGGGCGTTGGCCAGAAGGATAAGCCTGTGTTTGACGTGATCGAAAATGACCAGGTTATCGGCCAGCAAGAACATGGCGTCGGGCAAGTGCAGATCGTCGGTGGCGGTGTCGGGCAGGCGCTCGAAATGGCGGACGGTATCGTAGCCCCAGTAACCGACAGCGCCGCCGGTGAAAGCGGGCAGGTCGGGCGCTGGAATGGGACGGCGTTGGGCGAGGATGGCGGCGAGTTCGGCCAGGGGATCATCGCGCTCGTACGTTTCTAACACCGCGCCGCCTGCTCC